>CBDTZI010000236.1:0-5815 GCA_965364865.1 uncultured bacterium
TTTGTTGGATCAACCCGTGCTGGCGCGCAGAGCAGGCTTCGTTTATCATTTTCGTAAACTGATAGTACGTCATCGACTGGTTTTTTTGATTGCGGCGATTCTGTTGGGCTTTGCCATTGGGACCGTGATCACGATTGACCGTTTTGAGAGTGATCGTCGTTCCCATACTCAGCGTAATCTCGACCTTGAGGAAATCAGATCCGCAGCGATGCAGAACAAGCTGGCGGGAATCCTCATGGAGGTCGGTCAATACGATGAGGCCGCACAGGAATATAGGCAGTCGATTCAAATTTTACGTCGTTTACGACCGCAACATGCACGTTACACGGGAAAAGCCATGCTGAATCTGGCTATCGTGTTATGCAATCAGAAAGAGCCGGGGGAGCCATTACCCTCTGATTCTGTATTGACTGAATCTCAAACACTGTTAGAAGATTGCCTTGAGATTTTCCGAAAAGCAGGGCCGGCGTTTCAGGAGGATCACGTGAGTGCTTTACGGAAGCTGAAATGGATTTACGGTCCAGAAGTGTGGGACGATGGGGAATACCTGTCTCAAATTGAAAACGAAATTGAGCGGGTGTTGCAGCCGCTTCAGAAGCAACAATAACGTGGATTGAGATGACAAACCTGAAAGATTCATCTACCGATTCGACTCCGCACGCTACACGCGAACTGATCAGGTATCTGCGTGAGGGGGATGCGAAAGCGGCGTTGATGCTGGATCAAATCTATCGCGATTCATTGATACGATTTTGTTGGGGATACCTCGGATGCATGGAGGAAGCAGAGGATGCGGTACAGGAGATATGTTATAAAGTATTAACCGCCGATAAAGTCCCTGATTATTTTCGATCGTGGATCTATAAAATTTCCCGCAATCTCTGCATCAATATGATTCGAGATCGGGTGAATAAAAATGGTGACCGGGCACAACCCACTGTTTCGCAGGTTCAGGATGTGTTAACGGGCCATCTGACGCGAATGGTTAAGGACGAGCAGCAAAAAAATGTGGCGGAGCTGATCGATAAGCTGTCGGAAGAACATAAAGAGGTACTCCGTTTACGTTATGTGGAAGACTTGTCTCGGCAGGAAATTGCCGAGGTGCTAGATATGGATGAATCCGTCATCAAATCTCGTCTGTTTGAAGGGCTTAAAAAACTTCGAGAATTTAGCGAGTTTCTTGACCGTTGACCGTAGGGATTTTGTTTTGCCATGAATCCGACATCACAATTCGTGTCATTTGTAAAGGTGTTGTGCGAGTCATCGCGGTCGAAATGGTAGTTGCATAACAGGAAAACGATCCTTTTGCGTGCATATTTTTAACAAAATTATTAAAATTTTTCACTTTTTTTAACACACCCCAAAACGCCGGATGTGTTGATGTCACGGGCAGATATTCCGTAAGGAATTCACCCATCCCTGTTCGTGGATAAGGTCAAAAAACCCCATTCTACGCATGAAAATGAAGGAAATCAGGGGATTCCCTTCGCGAAGGTGTACCACTCTAACCGTTGAAGTCGTAGTGTCATAGGTGCGGATTCGTAGACCGATACACCTCAATCTGCATGATTTTCCCTGCCAAATCACTTCCGAATTCTCAAGACAGCTGTTTTTCACTCCGATGTAGCTGCGTTGGAATGTGACTGTCACATAGAGACAAAAATTTAAGTATCTAGGAGATACCAAATGCCAGCTAGAACAAGTCGTAACAAAGCACGCAAGACTTCACCATTCAGTTACTCCGGTTGGGGTCGTACGAACAAAACTGCTTCAAAGAGAAAAGCAGGAACAGCTGTACCTTCAGGTTACAAGAATGTATGTTGCAGCTTCGAGAACAAAATCAGCTCATACCGAACCCTGCATGCCCAGACAAAGGGTGCCGCAAAGTTTGGTCGTCCTACCCCTGCGATTTTGAACACCTTTGCAAACTGGATTAACAAAGGCGCGATCGTTCAGACCGTTTCCTGTGCACAGGTTGCTCGTTGGGGCAAAACCATGAACACCAAGAATTTCAATGCACGCGAAATGACTACGAACTCCTGCAAAACAGTTCTTTGCAAGAAATTCGGCAAAACAGCCATCAAAGCCGTCGCTCGCACAAAGAGCGGTTCCTTTATGGTCGTGACTGCACCCAAGGTCAAAGGTCGCACATTTTGCTTCCCTCGCTAACACCATGATCTAAAGATGATCCGGGCCACGTGCCTTTATCATCTGGACGAAATTCAGGACGGTTCCGGATAACATTCGGAGCCGTCCTTTTTTTGTTTAATATAATTGCAAGCGGTGTTTCGGATGAAAAACACGGACAAGCAAAGCTTGAGAGTGGCCCTGATATTCAATTCGTTATGGATAAACCCCGGCGCTACATTCATTCCGGAGCAAGCTTGGCCATGCGACCCGAATGATACGATTGCCATGAATTACGAAACCAGTTACGCCTGATCGACGCTGATTTTCACCGACTTGGGCTTAGAGGATTCGTTCTTGGGGATCGTAATGACCAACACGCCGTTGTCACATTTTGCACTCAACTGATCGGGGTCCACATCGCCGGGTAAATCGAGCGATCGACAGAACGTTCCAAATCGACGTTCGCCACGAACCGGGCGATCGTTATCGGCGATTTCTTCGGGTCTGATTTTATCACCGCGAAGTGTCAGTGTATGACCCAGCATGGTGACGTCGATCGAGTTTGGATTGACGCCGGGCATTTCCGCATAAAGATGATACGCGTCCTCATGTTCGTACATGTCCAGCACCGGTGCCCACTGTTGGCCATCGAAGGGCCCCGTGGACACACCCGCATGCCAGAATTTTTCCATCACCCGATTGAGTTCGTCCTGCATATTGCCCAGTGATAATTGTGGATCCTGAAATGGTCGAAACGACATATCCTTTAGCTCCATGTAATCAAAACCTGTTGTCACGCGTGACGGCCTCAATGCCGTCTACACCTATTATATCGTCTCAACCGCCAATCCGTAGACAAAAATCAACGAATTATAAAATTTCTTTTGTTGCAATAATCGCAGCTCGTTTGATAATACATTCTGATGAAGCGGGGTAGTGTTGCTGTGACTGACGGCAGCCCTTTTATGGTTATTTTATAGGAGCCAAGTCGAATGGTATTACGAATCTCACGTCGGGTCGCAATTCTCACGCTGTTACTCTCGATTACGCTGCTTCAGCCGGCCAACGCGGCTAAGCCCGGCAAGAATGACTGGCCCAGTTTTCGAGGGATCAACGCGGCTGGTGTATCGAAGAGCAAATCGATGCCCGTCGAGTGGAATGTCAAAAAATCAAAAAATATCAAGTGGAAAACCCCCATCCCCGGATTGGCTCATTCGTCACCCGTGATCTGGGGAAACATGGTGTTCGTCACCACCGCGGTCAGCGACGATCCCAATCCCAAGCTGCGCGTCGGCCTGTTTGGTGAAAGCCCCGATCATCCCGAAGAAATTCCACACGATTATCGCATTTATCGCCTCCATAAAAAAACCGGGAAAATCATCTGGGAGAAATCAGCCTACAAAGGCATCCCCAAAGTCAAACGGCACATCAAAGCCTCACACGACAACTGCACACCCGCAACGGACGGTAAAAACGTCGTCGCGTTTTTCGGATCAGAAGGTCTTTACTGTTATAGCGTCAGCGGAAAATTGAAATGGAAAAAGGACCTGGGTATTTTAGATGCGGGCCCACCGGGTTGGGACGGTGTGCAATGGGGTTTCTCCAGTTCGCCGATCATTTTCAAGGATATGGTGATCGTTTTATGCGCCGTACGAAACGACTCCTTCATTGCAGCCTATGACATCAACACGGGTAGTGAGCTTTGGAAAACGCCGCGTGTGAAGTATCCCGGCTGGGGTACACCCACGGTTCATGTGGGAAAGGATCGCACGCAAGTGATCGTGAATGGGTACAAACACATCGGTGGTTACGACGTCAACACCGGTAAGGAGCTGTGGAATATGACCGGCGGCGGTGACATCCCAGTGCCCACGCCGATCGTAGCTAACGATCTGATCTATATCGCCAACGCCCACGGGCCCAAGTCTCCGGTGTACGCCGTTAAAACCAGTGCGACCGGCGACATCTCGTTAAAAGATGATGATACCAGTAACGATCATATCGCCTGGAGTCACATGAAAGTTGGAAATTACATGCAGACGCCGCTTGTGTACGACGGCCTTCTTTATTGTTGTCGCGATTCAGGGGTGATGTCCTGCTTCGACGCACGCACCGGCGAAAAACATTATCGCATGAGACTCGCGGGCGGAGTGGGTTTCAGCGCGTCACCGGTAGCGGCAGATGGTAAAATTTATTTTACGTCGGAAATGGGAGACGTTTTTGTGATTCAGGCGGGTAAAGAATATAAAAAACTAGCTAAAAACGACATGGGTGAAATATGTATGGCTACCCCCGCGATCTCGCTGGGGACTCTCTTTTTCAGAACCCAGAACCATGTCATCGCCGTGGGGAAATAACTTGAGTGCCATGGCCAAGCGTAGCGCCGCGATGTTATAAGAATTTACGGGTGGCATGCTTCACGCTTGCGTGAGCATGAATCAAAATACAGGTACCACTGGCAGTTTGCCCGCTTCCTTACGGGCGCGTCTCTGTTTGTTTCGATTCTCATACTTTTATCTTTTGTACGACGTAACATACTCCGGCACGTTGATCTGCTCCGTCATTCGTGGGTCGGGTTGAGGCTTACCGGGTTGGATCGACAGGGGTAACACGCCCGCCCAGATCGACAAGTCGTAATCCTTTTCGTCATCCGATGGGGGGCCTGTGCGCACCTTCGCAGACGCTTCTGCGATGGGAATCGCAACCACCATGGTCGCATTCATCTCTTGTTCGTTACCCTTACGCGCTTCGGATACTCGGCCGGGGATGACGTGTTCCACCAGCGCATCCAACACTCGGTTTTTTTCTTCTGCATTCTTTACTTCCTTGCACCGCCCTAAAATCATCACCGATCGATAGTTCAAGGAATGATGAAACGCCGACCGGGCCAACACCAGGCCGTCCACCAGCGACACGGTGATACAAGCCGGGGCGCCGCCGATCAGGCAGTTCAACATTCGATTTTTGCGTGCGCCGTGCAGATAAAGCGTATCTTCAACGCGCGTATGGATCGTGGGAATGACGTAGGGTTGACCGTTGTCTACAAACCCCACATGGCAGATCAGCGCTTCGTCCAGAATCGAATAAATCTGATCCTGATCATACACGCCGCGATCAGCGATTCGTTTCACGGTGGTCCGTTCGGATGCGGGTTGATTCATTAATTTAATTTCCAATAAAGTAAGGCATAATAAAAATAGCTGTATGGTTGATGATTATAGTCGAGAAAATGTTTACTGTAACGGTCAAAAACTTTTCGTATTGTTCTAGTACATGTCCACAAGAGAAAGGCTTCTGTAATTCGTACTATTACAAAAAAACACAACAAAAATCACTGGGTTTATTTGGTTGAAAGTAAGGGACTTTAAGACTGGTTGAGTGGACGGCGAATTTTCGCCTACATGAGCAATCCTGCTTTTTTGATCTCGGGTGCTCCGTGCTGCAATGATTCGATGAGTTCTTCCAGTGATTTATAAACGATGCTCGCTCCGGCGCGGTGCAATCGAGGCGGCGTACACAGGCCGATTGAAACACCGATGGAGAACATCTCCGCAGCGTCGGCGGAGCGGATTAGTGTTTCGGACGATGCGATCACCGCCACTTTTTCTTTACCACCCAACACCTTCAATTCCGTCGGTCTGCGTCGAGGGTCGTCACTGAGCATTTCCATGTTGGTCATCGGCGG
>CBDTZI010000237.1:0-5800 GCA_965364865.1 uncultured bacterium
CCTATGATTTTACCTGTTCCCAAAGGTAATAAATAAAACAGGATGGTGTGAATGTTGACTTCCGGGAAAAGAAGATTTGTTGTCTATCGTTTCATAAGTGTCATGCTTGGGGTGTGGATGGTGTGCGGATGTGCGTCTAAAAATTCTATGAAAGATGTTGTGGTGCGTCCGGACGTTTCTCCCGAACCCTCGGCTGAATCATTCAAACCGCTCACACTCGACGCGTCCAACATCAAACCGATGTATACCGAGGTGCTGGCCGTTGATTTGCCTTCTGTGATCAAACTCGCGGTTGCGCAGAACATGGACATTCTTCAGGCTCGGCAAGCGGTGATCGCTTCTCAGGGAAATGTTGAGAGTACGATCGGGGCTGCGTTTCCCGCGATTGTTCCTACGGCCTTGTTTGAACACATCGAAGGGACGGTCCGCGCCACCGAAGGTAATCTGGTCGGCGTAGGATTCAACACGTTTCAGCCATCGATCGCGATCCAGTGGGTCATCAATCCGGGCCGAGTGATTTACGATATCGTCGCATCCAAGAAAAGATTATTGGCGAGTGAACATCAGGAGCGGGCGGTGATGAATGAAACGCTGCGAAATTCGCTCATCCAGTATTACGATCTGATCCTTTCACAGACAAGCGTTTCATCGGCTCAACAGGGTGTGGAAGAAGCACAAGAGTTGTTTCGGATTAACCAGCTGCGTACGCGTACGGGGGTTGGCGTAAAAGCGGATGAATTGCGAGCACGCGCACGGTTGGCTCAGCGTCAACAGGATATGATCACGGCTATGAAATCGTTTTATGATGCGTCTGTCTCGTTGGCATTGACGTTGCATCTGGATGCGTCGGTGACGCTGGTACCTAGTGTAGAAGAGTTGCCTCTGTTTCATCTTGTACGAGATGATCTACCGATTCAGGAGCTGTTGGGCATCGCGGTGTTGTTCAGACCCGATCTGGAACAGGTACGTTTGATGGTGGAAGCCTCAGCTGCGGATTCGGGTTCGACCTGGTGGGGTGCGTGGGGACCGGAGTTTGCGGTTAGTTATGAATACGGCGGAATTTCTGCGGAATCCAACAACGTGATCGATGCGAAGGGCATACCCGGCAACCTTACGGTGAATCCGTTCGCCGCCAACGGATCGTTCAGCCCCAATCCAATTTACAACGGCCTGATCAAAGAGGGAATCCAAAAGGGTTCGAGTCTGATCGGTGGTCGTTCGGATCAGGACTACGTTTTGCATGATCAGCAAAGAGGTCGCGCGGGCGTGGGTTGGCGTTTGAGTCTTTCCACATTTGGTGATCTTAAAACGGCAAAGGCAAAGCAGGAGCAGACTCGGTTACATGCACTCCGCAGGCTCGACGAAGTTCGTTCCCAAGTCGTGCTATCATCTCAAGCCAGCATCGCTAATCGTCAGTTGATCGATCTCGCTCTGCAACAGGTGGAAGCCGCTGATGAAGCGTTACGGCTGACCGAGATGAATTTGCAGGCGGGGACGATGACGACGTTGGATGTGCTACAGTCCCAGGACGCAGCCACCCAGGCGAGACTGCGATACGCAGAATCCGTGGTTCATTACAACCAGTCGCAGGTGGATCTGTTGGCGTCGATGGGGCTGATTGAAGAAAACGCCCTAATCCAAGTTAGTGAAGATTGATTCTTGGCGTCTCATCTTTGACAATTCAGACAATTATTATTGGCTCAGGCTGTGAACATAGACCGCCAAGTCCAAAATGTCTTGATCGCCAGGTTGATTGCCTATTACGGGATTCATCGCAAACGGTCGGTTTGTGTCTTTGAGTTTATTTCGCGAGACACCGGACACTAATACCGCTTTGATACCTTCGATGCTTCCATCGGTGTGCTCCCATTTCTTGTCAACCAGGGAAGGTCCGCGCACGCCTCCTCGACCATTGCTCAAGTGGCATTTTGCACATTGCCGGTTTACGTATTCTTCCTCACCTCGGGCTATGGATTCGGGTGAAGCGGGTTCGACGTTTGAAGTACTTGGCATAGCTACGACTGCCTTTGAAATCGAACTCATACAGATTCGCATTTTTCGTGATAATTCGACGTCGTTGCTTTTACACCATTCACGCATCGCTTTGAGGATATATTTTCGTTCCTGTCCGCGTTTTTCGAGAGCCGAAGTTGCGAGAATAGTGACTTGTTCTTGCGAGAAACTTTTGCAGTCTTTTACGATTTTTGAATCAGCTATGAGGGTTGTAACGCTGTCGGCCTGTTTGTCTTCATCACCCGACGTTGCGTTATGATCATTCGCAGGTGAATTGTTTTTATCTTTTGCCAGGTATGTAAGGCTCTTTGTACCGTCAGAGAGAAGAATCGCCGATCGATCTTTCGTTTCTGCGGAGTCACTGTGCCATGCTGTGGCTGTGATGTCGATGTCAGGATACATCACGCTGGCGGCGTCCAATAGATGACGAAGCGACTGTTGAGTTTTATTCGCTGTCGGTTTGGTGCCATAAAATGTCACATTAAGTGTCAGGCTCTGGCCGTGGTCGTTTTCGTTCAATTCCACTCGAAATCGTGAATTTGCATTGCTTGTGGTTTGGCTCAGCGTAGGTTGCGAATGACTCAAGTGAATGATGAGTATAGCCAGCGTCGTGGCGATCGTCTTATATTTACGCATCGATTGATCTCCAAGTCGAATTCGTAAAACAGGATGGTTAGTAATTTTGTGTGATGTAGCCCTCACGCACATCCTACATAAAGTAACTGGACGTGACAAGTCAAATGGTTATGGGGAAAAAGATAAACCGGGATTGAGTTCTGGGCGATGCGCCCTTGTTACACTATTGAGATGACAACAAATTACAACTTACGAACCTACACTGTCGAAGTGGATTTGTGCTTGGAAATGGCGGTCAAGTGATCGAGGCATAATGCGGACCAGGTTTCCATGGTCTCTCTGACTTCCAGCAGCTCCGCTTCGCTCATGAACGTCAACTGCGTAATCATCTGTTCTTTTTTCGTCACTTTGGGCGCATCCAATTTCCAGAGATGGACGATCCCCAAATGCACCTTTCCCACTTCGTTAGAATCATCATTGAGTAAGGCGACGACAGAATTCGTGTACGTTGATTCGATATGAATTTCTTCTTCGACTTCGCGTTCAACGGCGCTGAGATAGGCATCCCGAAAATCGGTGTTAAACAACGGCATGTCGTCGATCGGATTGATGTGTCCACCGATCCCGATGGACCGTTGTCCAACAAGCCGCTTTTCGCCAGCCCGCGTACCGCGAACATAGCTGAGATACTGATCGCCACAGGAGATGATCACATAGGGGATTAGCTGTTTATAGTTTGGGTCATTCTCCGCGAGCGACCTGGGCATGAAGCGGGGTACGCCCGAAACAAAGATCGCGCTAAGGTATCGATCCACATCAAACGTAACCCCCTGAAACATGTCTACCTGTTCCAGAACTTTTCGCTCAACGACGAGAACCTGTTCTTCTTGTGCCATGATACCTCTTTCTCTGTCTAGTCATTACGAACCCATTAAGATGAGTATCTTGAATTCGATTTATTCTGTCAAGAAAAAGAGATACCGATTGGTGTAGAGTCGTGATTTATCGCAGTTGTGATTTGTATATCAGTTCGACTCGACAAAATGTCGTAACCCGTCGTTAAACATACGCACCCAGCCTGATTGTAGCGATTCCGCCTGCTTTTCATCGACCCGCCCGTACAACGCGTCCGAAACAACCACGCGCGTGCCCTTTGGAGTTTCGACCAGCTTTACCGTGAGTAGCGTTGTAAACGGTCCACCCCAATCCGGTGTGCAATACCCGGCAAGCGAGAGCGACTCGTTTTTAGCAATAGCCAGAACCGTATACCACAGCAGGCCACTCGTCTCGTTTTGTTCAAACAGTCGCCCACCTGGTACCGGTTCAAGTGTGACGATGGAATCCTCACCCAATACATGAAAGTCAGGCAGCCACCACGAAGTAAGTTGATCCGTCAAGGCACGCCACACACGAGTCGGTGGGGCGTCAATGTCGACTTCAAATTCGTACTGCATCACCCGGGCTTCTGAGATTTTACCAGCCATGATTTTTTCATCCTTTCCGTTTTTGGTTTATCGTGGGGTGTCATGTCGAACTCGACCACTCCCTTGAGTCTACGCAGCGCCGAACTCATCCGACGTCGTCGACCATCGATCCAACGCCGGCAGATCTGGTCGATGGGCATCGGGTTAAAGTGGTTCCAACGAACGCGACCCTCCCAGCGAACGACAACGAGATCAGCTGCAACCAATACATCTAAATGTTTCATTACCGCAGTTCGACAAAGGGGCTTGAATGCAAGCACCATTGCTCCGGTGGTCATCTCAGAAACCGCGAGTCGATCGAGCATCTGTCGCCGACGCTCATCTCCCAACGCTCGCCAAATCCGATCATCGTCGTTGGCTGGGTGTTTCATGTCACCATAATATGACATATCGTGAAGCTTGTCAAGCTTGCTGTTTTTCGTGATGATCCATGAGTGTGAAAAATTCTAACAAACGCCCAGAGTTTCGTTGATGTGTACTATATTGCGACAAGTGAAACCTGATGACGGCCCATTTCTTTACGAATTGTATGCGGATACGCGTAGAGATGAGTTGGAATCGTGGGGCTGGGATGCCGAACAGAGAAAACAATTTATAGATTTGCAATTCAACGCTCAAAGGCAATCCTATCAGCTGCAATATCCACAAGCGGTTCACCAGATCATCATTGAACAAAATTCAACCGGCAAAGAAGAGGCAAAACCTCTCGGTCGACTACTCACGCAGCGCACTGATCAAGAAATACGCCTGATTGATATTTCGTTGTTAAGCCAACATCGAAATGAGGGGATCGGGTCGAAATTAATCAAAGATTTGTTGCGCGAAGCCAAAGATTTGGATGTGCCGCTGCGATTGAGTGTTTCCACGATGAACCCGGCCAGGCATCTGTATGAGCGATTAGGGTTTGTGGTCACGGTGGATCACGGAATACATCTCGAAATGGAATCCAATTCCCGTTGATCCGATAAACACTCTGTATTGAGTTCAATTCTCCATAAGGCATTACGGAGATTTACTCGATTTGTAAATTATTTCTTGCAACCAGGCGAGTCATTGGGCTACAATGTCATAACGATCAGGAATTGAGGTTGATGTCTCAAGATCGTTTACGAGGTATTGCGAGTCTTGGCGGAGGGATGATGGATGCGATTAACCAGAGGTGAATTTGTAAAATCGTTGGCGGTGAGTGCCTCGGCTGCGGTGGCAGGCATGTTTTCGGGCGGCTCACGGCAGCGGGCTTTGGCGGACAATACCATTTCAAATGAAGACAGGATGCGTCAAATGTTTGAACCGTTAAGCCGGGAATCGTTTTCCGCTCATGTGAACAGCGTGTTTAAGATTTCCGATCAACAATCACCAACATCCATTGATGCGAAACTCATCGAAGTGACCGAAGGTGCAAGTTCGTCCGAGGTGGAGCAGTTTTCCATTCTGTTTCACGGGCCAGCGGAACCCATGTTGAGTCAGCAGACCTATTCACTGGAACATCCTGAAATGGGTAGTTTTGATTTATTTCTCGTTCCCATCATCGCGGATCAAAATGGCGCACAATACGAAGCGGTTTTTAATCGGCTGCGAGAATCTTCATCGTCCTGAGGGACGATATCAAATCAGTTGCGTGACGGGTATATCCCCGTTAGCGCAATAATATAATTCACGGCGAGTAGTGGTTGATGGTTGTTATGTGCCTGGTTTGTACCTACATCGGATAAAGTGTCTGAGTGTAG
>CBDTZI010000238.1:0-5761 GCA_965364865.1 uncultured bacterium
GGTGCAGTCGGTGTAATTTCTTTCTGGGGTTCACAATTGCAATCGAATCCGCACTGGATGGACTGGACAACAACGGGTGTAGTGCAACTTTTCGGCGAAGAAGTCATTCCTGACTCACGTTATGCGATTCAGATGATCCCTAAACAATGCGAGGCTTCGATTGATAATGAAGCGTCCTATTCAACACCCGCATTGTTGGTTGATTCGGCGAAATGGGGCGATGTCGTTGTTCCGTTGGCTGAATACACGTCAGCTACTCAACCCTCAATCTCCGATGTATTAAAACTAGTAGATAAGTGGCTTGGTAATCTCGATCCGCGTAAATCACGTACACAACTTCAACCGGCCGCTATTGATCCAAACGCAAGTGTTGGTATTGCGGATGTTCTCAAGGGAGTAGATGCTTGGTTGGGAGTGATGTATCCGTTTACGATAACGACGTGTACACCGTAATCTTAGATTACTGATAACAGTTGGTACGGTAATGTTTGGAAGACGGAGGGTTGCAGTCAGATAAACATGCGTGAAGTTTATCCAAACGCTTTCTAATTTTTAATCCAAATGATGGCGAGCATTACACTCGTGATAATCGTTGCAGTTGTGACCGTTGTATGGTGATGGTGAGATTACGTAGGCATTCCTTGAATTTTCTGTCAGTGTTTCGATCTAGATAGCAATGAAGACCATATCGTGTTCTTCCCGCGTTCAAGTGCCTAACACTCTGAACGACGGTTGTTCCCGTAATCGGCTAGTCTCCATTGTAGAGTGTAATATTTACCTGCTGACCCATGTTGTATTGCTCGTATGAGATGCAGGAACAAGCGGTTACACTAACATCAAGCAGCCTACACTCCTCGTCGTCCCCGATGTCCATAAAAAGATCCTCCATAACTGCGGACACTCTGTCAGTTTCACGGTGTTCCGTCGAAACGGGTTCGTCCAACAACGTGAACTGAATCTCGCTCAACTCCTCTGAAGTATCGCAAGACTCTATTGATGCTGGTAGTTTTACGAATTTGTCCTCGATTTGATAGTACACCGTGCAATCCACCACGACATACTGCAGTTTTATGAACGAGTTCTCGCCACTCGGGCTACGCGCAGTGTGCGTATCGAAAATGTAATCCGGAGTGATTTTGTTGATAATTTGGTGTCTCTTTGGTGTCTCCCAGAGTGTAAGATCAGCGTGGAACCAAAGGAACGCCAGTGTAGTGCACTGTATTAGGCTTTATGATTGCCCATTTTCACGTGAAAAACGGTGTTTTCTACATGATAACGAAGGTTTTGAAACTGGATCACCTGCTCGATCGCGCTGTGGATCACTGGATTAAGTTCTATTTCGCCCAGTAACGTAAGTCGTTATCTCATAAGTGGTATGGTGTATTTGTGGAACATTTCACAGATTGTAAATCAAGGCAAATTGCAGAGGGTCTATAGATATTGTTCTCCACGCGAACGGTGGGGCCGCTGAGTCGTTATGGGTGGAACTTCATTAGCTGTCGAGCCATTCAACATTTCATGACGCGATTGTTCATTACAGCATAGTCGCAGCCGAACAGAAAATTTGCCATCAGCTCTGGAATTGGCAACCATTTTTGTGCGAATTTTACTCGACTGTGCGAACGACCAGCGTGCCGGTCGTGCAAGGCGCGGTTGTTCTCATCGAAGAGGACCATGAAATAGCCAAACAAGAGGATAAGGAAACTCAGAATTTTCGACAGGCCTCGACCGAACGACTGACCCAGCGTCGGGTAACATCCGTTGGCGTTGATCACCCGCAGGTTGCACGCTCTCTTGCCAAGAGTTTGTCCCTTCCAGGCTCCGATCAGGATGATTTGATACAATAATAACATACCACCTTCGCCGTCATGACCCATGCCGATAAGGCTGCACGCCATCCCGACGATTACGGCGTCTATGAACACCGCCAGCGCACGGATCCAAAAACCAGCGTACACCAATTGCCCGGTCGCAGCCTCAGGGCTGAGGACCGGTGCCTGACCAGCAGGGGTACCCATCGGAACACCCGCCGCCGCAGCTTTTAAGGCGTCGCCGGTTACGTCCGCGAGATCACGAAACGCAGCTCCAATGTCTACTTTTTGTTGGCTCGCAGCCGCTGGTTGTGCCTGATAGGGAGGCGGCGTTTGCGGTCTTTTGTATGGCAGTGACATCGTGGGCGATTCCGCCTCATTGATTCGCGGACGAATGTTCTTCGCGACTTCGGAGAGGCTAACCGTGTCGAAGTTCGCCAGGCTGGTGCGAACTTCCTCCACCTCAAGCAGGTCTTCAGCCATCTCGTCGACGGTTTGGTATCGGTCTTTCGGATCTTTTTCGAGCGCTTTGCGGATTACTCGACCGAACGGCTGAGGCAAATCGTCCACCTCGGGCTGACCCGTCAGATGTTTCATCAACACCTCGGCCGTGGTCGATCCCTCATACGGAACTTTTCCCATCACCATTTCATAGAGCATCACGCCCAACGCGTAGATGTCGATTCCGCGATGATAGTTGCCGCTGCCGATTTCCGGCGCCATGTAGTGTACCGTGCCCACACTGGCGGTTTGCATACTGTGCCGCGATACTGACATACACTTGCTGAGACCATAATCGCAGATTTTCACATAGCCTTCTTCGTAAAAGACATTCCCCGGTTTCATGTCGCGGTGTACGATGCCGTGGCTGTGTAAAAAGCTAAGGCCCTTCGCCAGTTCGCGGACGAAGAAGGCGGCCTTCTGTGGGCCGATTCCCTTGGGTTCGGCGATGAGCATATCGCGGAGGGAGGGGCCGTGGATGTATTCCATCACGATGAAGTATTCACCCTCGGCGTTTTTTTTGATGTCGAAAATTTGCACCAGATGGGGGCTGTTGAGGTTCATACAATTCGACACGCCGCGCAGTTCGATATCCGGATTGTCGCGAAGGTATTTAAGGGCGACCTCTCGGCCGCCATCGCTCATCGCGTAGTACACCTCACCGAATCCACCTCGACCCACCCCACGTTGAATTGTGAAGCCGTCGAGAGGGCGATCGCCATGTCGAAACCTGTAAGCCATAATACTAATACACTCTTGAAATTGTCGGTTCGCAGTTCAGTCCTCATCCTCAGAGGCCATCCCGGGCGTGCCGCACAATCCATTATTCGTTATTTCGCGGTCATTATTTGTAAGAATCTCTGACTGGCCATTGGCTGGCTCGGACGCAGCTATTCTATACAAATGGCCTATCCATTCAAGTGAAAATGGCAATTTCATCCAGGTATGGATTCTATTCACGGTAGACCACCGGCCTGATTTTTGCATACTTGGGGCACGGTATAGACTTGATCCCCTTAATTTCTTTCCAGCTATTGAAGCTTGTTAGTTCTACGCAGGATCGAGGATCAGAGTAGTACTTTCTATCGAGCTGAATGAGAATTGTACCAAGCAGATCATTCACTCGTAAAGTTCGGTGGAGGACGTATGAATCTGCCTATTCAAAACGGACTGAATAATTGTTACCGTCAAACGATACCGTCCCATCAAAACCAAAACTGAAATCTTTGACCTTTGATTTGTTCTCATTGCGAGTTGTACGTTGAACAGGGATCATACGGTATCCTTCAAAATCCACCGAGAGTGTACGCGAAAGATCGTCAAAATAGGGGCCCCATTTGATTTTACGATGGGATGAATCCCATTCACCGCTATCGCTCATGCTGATGACTCGAAACCCTATGGGAACCTGAATCTCCAAAGCCATCACCATGCTCCCGGTCGGCGCATTGATCGAAACATCCACTGTACGAATTCTTCGCGTGCGACGGTTATCACCCGAAGGAATCCGCGCGACCGCTGTAGATAAATCGAGCTCGCTCACATGAAATTCGGCCATTGGGTTGACCAGAGTTGCAATACTTCCGCTTGAACAGCAACCGGGAGCATCCGTTGTGCAATCCGTTGAGAACCAATTCTGCGCGTTATCATCCCAGCAGTAACATTCTCCGTTTCTCCATATGTACGCCGCCCGCGCCACACCCGAAATACTATCGTTGCATCCTTTTTTCCAGGCACACGCATAACTGGTCATTTCGCATAACGACAACCGACCATTCTGGCAGACTCCGTCCTGACAATCTGTACAGTCGCTGACTGGACAATCCGCACAATCATCCTGTGGGACATCCGCCGCCATAAATGGCATGTCGGGACAACAAATGCGAGTGAGACATTCCTCTCCGCAAATGGGCTGATCTACACCGTCTAAGGATAGAGTTCCCGCAAAACATTGAAGTCCATCTTCAAGGGATGGTGGGACCACGACATAGGTAACCTCAACAGGAAACGGTGAAAAAAGCGGACCCCACTTTACCTTGCCGTTGGCGGCGTCAAATGTTCCGTCGTGACTGATACTGGTGACCTTCCAACCAGCGGGAATGGTATCTTCCATCGCGATCGCGATAATCGAATCTGCAACATGAAGTTGGATGTGAACCGTTTTTACGATCCCGGAACAATATGACAACTGCGTGTCTGACAGAAATCGTACAGCTGAGCAGGCTTCGCAGGTGCCGTCATGATTGACCGACATGCCCGCTGCTTGTGCGAAACATTCGTTGTCATAGGTGATCCCGTCGCATCCACACACCGGAGAGTAGATTTCCACGCAGACATCCGGTAACGGGGTACAAACTCCCTGGAAATCGCAGCAGCATTCACCGGTCGGCAGCTTACAAAAATCGTCAGGATTTTCGCATTGGATTCCGGCAAATCCTCCACATACTTGCGAACAAATTTCACCCGGCTGTTCACACGGAGACGTACCACCACCGTCACCACAACGCCAAACGCCGTCCGCACAACAATGAGGCCCCTCGATACAGGGTGGAGCGTCATTCGGATCGCAACAGGCTGATCTACACTCACCCCATTGATCAACTGATATCCCCGCACTGTGTGCATTGCATTCATTCGAGTATGTTACGCCATCGCAACCGCAAACCGGATCCAACACTCTCGGGCATCCATCCGGCAAGGGTTTGCACAATCCTTGGAAATCGCAACAACATCCTCCCACGGGTAATTCACAAAATTCGTTTGGGTCGTGGCAAGCGCTGTTGGAGATCCCACCACATACTTGCCCACAGCCACCAACATTCATGAGTTCGGCGCAGGTCGCAGCCTTCGTGGAGATCACTCCCCCAAAACCTGCACAGCATTCGGGGCCGACATCCACACAGTAGTTTTCAATATAGGGCAGACAGCACGCTTGAGCTGTTGTGGAACAAGTTGTTCCTTCACCCTCGAAGAAAACAAATGTGCCCTCGCATTCTGTTCGAGTGGTCTCTGTACATATAGGAAGAGGCGTGGGAATACCGCCAACATCACTACAACAGGCACCTGCAGCCATACATACTGCCTTGAACGTATCATCTATCCCATCGTTATTGGTGTCCGTCCCCGCGATTTCGCAGGCAGTACCATCGGCACAATTTCCGACGGGGAAGGGGGTTGCATTCCCAAACTCGATATGACAAGCGTTCATATCCATACAGTCACATTGAAGCACACTCAATGCGCCATTGGCAATATCCATTTTCATCTCAACGGGAAAACACATGATCTCGGGTACGTCTGAGCACGACGGAGATTGACAGGCCGAGCCATCATCTGTCGGCGCGCACACGATTTCACACGGACCCCAATGATTGATTGATATACGGGCTGCGTCCGCTTCGCATTCGTTACCGTAGGTCACACTATCGCATCCACAAACCGGATCGTAT
>CBDTZI010000239.1:0-5744 GCA_965364865.1 uncultured bacterium
GGCGTGACTGGAGTTCAGACGTGTGCTCTTCCGATCTGCACCAATATCGGCGATCTGACCGGTGATGTTGCAGCCGGTTCGACGGTTTATATTTCTAATAATTGTGGAGGCTGTCATTGTGCGGATGCGGTTGGCGACTGTGCGCTCAGCGCTCCTCCGCTGATCGGAACTAGTCTCGATCTACTCGATATCAATCTTCGCGGGTCAGATGCCCACCCAGTCAAAACCGCTATTACGGATCAGGAAATCGTGGATTTACAGGCCTGGTTGTCCTCCCTATAGGGGGTCGCAGGGTTGGTTCACCGTTTTACAGCTTTGTCACGAAAAATTAGCGTGATTCATATCCAATTTGCTTATCTCACCTCTCAGACAGACCGATAAACCATCCGTAATAAGGACTGAACCGAAGTTTGTGAAAAAGCCATTTTTTCTACTTGATATTGATGCACAGGTGTGCGTTAATATAAAGATCAGGGCCGGTATTGTCTGCCCGGATCACCACAAAAACGTGGGTAGAATGGGGATTCACAGTTGCGGATAATAGTTGATTCCGCTATGGTTCTACCTTTTCAGACTAAAATAAACGACTACTTAGTAGAGGTGTAAAAATGATCTTGAATCAATGGGTTGGACCGCGAGGCATGATTCGTTTGATGGGTATGGTCGCTTCATTGGGACTTTGCTTTTTCATTGGCTGCGGAAACATGGGTGGATGTCAGGGTGGTGTAGCCAGCGATCTGGATGGTGATGGCGTCTTTGAAGAAGACAACTGTCCATTAATCGCCAACGCGGATCAGACGGATACGGATGGTGATGAAGTTGGGGACGTATGTGACAATTGTATCTTCACAGCCAACGCAGACCAGGCTGATGCGGATAGCGATGATATCGGTGATGTGTGCGAGGATGATCGCGATAACGACGGTATTCTCAATGCTGATGACAATTGTTTAAATGTTCCCAACGCGGATCAGGCTGATGGTGACGACGATGGCATTGGCGATGTTTGTGACAACAGTCCGGGTCGACCCAATCCCGGTCAGGAAGACGCAGATGGTGACGGTGTCGGGGACGCCAGCGATAACTGTGTCGATGATGCCAATGCTGATCAAACCAACAGCGACGGAGATACGCACGGAGACGCATGCGACAATTGCGTGAACGCCGACAACGAAGACCAGGCGGATGCGGATAATAACGGCGCTGGTGATGTTTGTGATGGGGATAGAGACAGCGACACTATTCCGGATGACGAAGATAATTGCCCGGATGATGCCAATACGGATCAGGCGAACAACGATGGTGATACCTTAGGTGATGCCTGCGACAATTGTCCCAACAATACCAACCAGAACCAGACGGATACCGACAACGATGATTTGGGTGACGCTTGCGATAATATCAATAATAACGTGCCGGTTACGGTAAACATTACGGGCGGTACGGGTCAGACTGCGTTCCCATGTGGGACGCTTAATCTGTCAGTAGCCTCAACGGATCCGGAAGATGCTACGATCGTTTGGACGATAACCAGTGGATCCGGTGCGACGTTTACAGATAATGGCGGCGGATCCGCGACAGCCATTTTCCCGCCGAGTGCATCTGCTACCGATCAATTTAAATTTACAGCGACCGGCTCCGCTTTGGGATTTGCCAATGGATCCGCAACGGTAACGGTTACGATGAACGCCTATGATTTTAAGGATATCGTGACGGTGGCTACCAAGAGTTCTGGTGCCGCTCAGCCTGGTGATGCGGTCAGTATCGATCTGGCGGATAGTGAAGACGCTGAGTGGCAGGTTTCATGGAAACAGGACGCAGCGGACAGCGTTGATGCTGGTGCGATTACGATGACGGGTCAAGTGGGTTCATTTACGGCTCCGAGTGTGTCCGAATCGACTTCGCTGAACTTTAATGCAACGGGTTGCCGTGCAGATAATATCGGCGTGGGCTTAACCGGCACGGTAGCTGTGGAAGTTCAGGTGGTGTCTGCGGTATTTAATTTGCCCGCATCGGTAGTGAAGGGTGGCACCGTTCAACTGGATGCTTCGGTAACGCTTACAGGGGAACCGGCAACGTTTGAATTGCTGTTTTTTACCACGGCTAATGGCGCGTTGCCGAGTGACGTCTTAGTCAGTATTAATCAAGATACCAATGTGTTAACAGTGGATATTAATTCAGTAGATTATCCTCTGGTGATAACGGTTCAAATCATTGGAACGGCTGGCCAGTTGGATGAACTGACCGATACGATTAACATCGTACCTCCACCGTCGTAACAAGTTGAATAAAATAGAATGATATACAGGGAGGGCCGATGATTCGGTCCTCCCTTTTTTTGTAGACGCCATTGTAAACCGAGTACAATAGCGAAGTCGGGTGCCACTGGCGGCTTGCCCGCCAGTGTTATTCGGTTTTCAAATTACACACCTCATTTACTTACGTTCACAGTTCAAAAAAAACCTCCCCCAACCCCTCCTTGGTAAGGAGGGGAGTTTTGCGCCGCCCACAAGGGTCACAGACCCCCGGCTGGGGGCGACGGTACAATTATGCAAAGCTTATTTGTTTCTATAGATGATTCGCAGCAGAACGGGCAGCAACACCAGCGTGATCAGCAGGCAGTTGATCATGCTCAGCACCAGCAATCCTCCCAGCCGAGCGTTGGCGGGTACCTGTGACAACATCATTACACCAAACCCTGCGGCGACCGCGATCGCGTCAATGGCGATCGCAGGCCCTGTTGCGCGAATGCAATCGATAATGGCGTCGGCGTTGTGTCTAAACTGAATGCGCGACAGACGATATCGCTCAAGCAGGTGAATTGCGAAATCCACACCAATCCCCAGCGTCATCCCCACAAACATGGTCGTGGCGACCCCCAAGGGCATGGCGAGGGTTCCCATCACCGCAAAATTGATCGCAACCGCCAGCCCACAGGGCAACACACTAAAAATTCCGATCAAAATTGAACGACCGAGAAGCGTGGTGATGAGGAATATGCCGATTAGCGAGCCGATCAACGAGCGGATTTGTGTGTCGACGATGGCACCAATCAGCGTCTGGCTGACCGCAACATCACCGGCAAAGGATAATGAAAGATTGTGAGGCGCAAGGTGTTTCTCTTCGTATTCTCGAATGGAATCCATGAATCTCTGCGTGTCCACAAAGTTGGCGTTTTTCAAAAACACCGTGATCAGCGCGTGTGTGAAGTCGTCGTTGACCAATTTTTGTCGTTGCTCGGCTCCGCGAGCCCGCTCATACTGTTTCCAAAGCCAGTCGATTCGGTAAGGCCCATCGGGCAGTCGCTTAAACTCTTCTTTGCGACCGCCAGCCAGATAGTTTGTGGTAAACAGGTAGGAAGCCGGTCCGAGCACGCCGCCGACTGCCTCTTTTTTATGGGTTGCGAGAAATTTTTCGAGCGCATCCACTTTTTTTAATACCTCGGGCTGCTTGAACGGGTAGGGGAGTATTTCATACCGCAAGGTTTCGCCGGGAACCAGGCGTACTGCGATTCGGGGCATCCCGTGCCGCTGCGCCCCAGTGATCGAGATATTTTCGCCGACAAGATCAACCTTTTCGATCAGCGATTTCCATTCCCTTTTGATACTGAAGTTCGGATTGGCTGGGTTATTGAGTGTTGGATTGTGAACCGGCACGACGTGAATCCATTTCCCGACCAGGCTGTGCGGGTCGTCCACGATATTCGCGGGAATGCGGACATCGTGTCGACGGACGTTGATCGCGGGGATTTCTCCGGTGAGTGTTTCACGATGGTTTGCCTCCACGCGGATTTGCAGAATGTGCGAGCCCAGAAACTGATCGTTAAAGGTCTGTGTGGTTCGGTAAAACGAGCTGTCTTCGGCGAACCCATCAATCCAACTGTCCTGAACATAAAGTTTATCAATTCCCCTGGGTAACAGGGCGACCACGCCGATGGAAAGAATCAGCACCACCCAGCGTAATCGTACGATGTTGTCGCCGAAGCGGTTGAACCAGGTCGCACGATGCATTTCTTTTTTGTTTTGTCGAATAAATTCCCTGGGATTGATGATCGACAGTTGTGCGGGGATCACCGTCAGCGACCACACCATACAAAACATCACGCCGATAGCCGTGAAAATACCAAACGCCTGAACCGCTGCGATGGGTGACAGCGCAAACGACAAGAAACCGATAGCCGTAGTGATCGACGTCTTGATGATCGGCCGATGCATCTCCTTCATCGTTTCTTCGATGATGGTGTAGTGGCCAGTGACGTGAACCACGGATGTATTTAAGTATCGCTCTTGCAGAAGCTCTCGATAGCGTGCGAAAATGTGAATTTCATCAGCCACACCGATAGCGGTAAGAATGATGGGGAGCACCGCCGTGGTCAGGTAGACGGGCGTACCACTCCATCCCATCAAACTGAATACGAAAAGGAGGCACGCGCCGACTTCCATCAGCGGTAAAAAGGTAGCGATGATACTGCGAAAGCTGAAGAAAAATACGAGAGACATGATCGCCAGAGCGACGGGAACCAGCCCGATGTTGTTGGCGATCCATACACGGAATCGATGCAACGTTGACAGGTCTTGATTCGTTACATCATTGTTGTGATCTAGTTTGTGTCGACCGAGTAAAATCGAAGGGACACCGAGATCATCAAGGATATGGGTTCCCAATTGTGACTCCGCTACCGGCGCGCCGATCACACGGATTCGATCGGAGGTCGTGTTGTGTTGTTCGATGATATCCCGGACGGTGTTATAAAAATCGATTCGGTTCGCATCTTCTGGTACACCGACCATGATCGCGGTCGCGTTTTCGTCGTAAGAGACGATCGTTCCCTGATAAATCTCGATGTCGCGCATGTCGTTACGCAAACGGTTCAGCTCTACATCGGTTTTGGGTAGCGGATCTAAAAATCGTCTGAAATTTAACGTGCCGGGCCAAACGCGGTCGCTGTATTCGCTGGCCAGGCTGAAAATACTCGATGCACGAACCCCTTCGATATCCGAAAACAGTTCCGATAGATTTTTTACCAGGCCAAGGGTTTCGACGTTGTATATACCGTGCGGGTGCGGCGTTTCGATTAAGACGACAATGGGATCGTCGATTCCGAATTCGTTACGGATGGTTTTGTCGAGTTGGATTTCGGGTGTGTCGTGTGGAATCAGCGCGTGGCCGTCGGTTCGCAGCGTTAATCCCAGCACGCCGGGCATCGTCCCCAACATGACCACCAACGCGATGATCATCGTGCGTTTGGGATGAACAATGGCGTATCGATAGAAACCGGTCACTCACAATCCTCAACGGTTGAACTGAATTCCAAAGCGTCGATGCTAAGACACTTCAAACATGGCGGCAAGGACAGACGAAGTCAGTGGTGTGAAATACCCATTATAGCGGGTGAGAACGGATTGATGTAAAGCAATGGTTTATCTGTCTTTATTTATTTTAACAGAAATCTGAATGTGGTTGAGGTAAAGTGTCCCTGTAGTGTGAAAAATGTTTTTTTCTTCCAATCGGCATCTGTATCTGTTACAATCGCAAAGGTTGGATTGAGGGTTTATTTTTGACGTGCTGACTGGACCGGGATGAAGTGGTTTGGATCATTTTCTAACGATCACATTTCTAATTCTTGCGATAGCTACGGTGGCTGCAATCACCGGATGGTGGCGGTTCGTTTACATTCCGTTTCGTATCTCACCCCGTAAAATGACAGTGGCTAGGCTGGGTCTGAAAGTTTATGGCCCACAGAA
>CBDTZI010000240.1:0-5743 GCA_965364865.1 uncultured bacterium
CTGTTGATGAACAGGGCCATACCTCCGGCCATCCATTGGATATCTTCAGGATCCTGAATGTCGGAGTCGGAAACGTTATTAACGATGTCATCCGGGTAACATCCTTGCGCGCCACTACGATTCAAACGAGGGTAGGTGATGCGTAGGGTGGGGCGGTTTAACTCAACAAACTCTTCGCTGGATCGAAGTTGTGTAGCTTCGTCAGCGCCAATGTTTGGAACCATGATAAATCGTAATTCATTGTCCACATTCTGGAATTCGCGATCAAGCAACAGTTTGAATTCGTCACTGATATCCACGGTCACCGTTTCTACCGAACCACCGGAAATCGTAGCGATGCCGCCGCCGTTTTCAGTGATTTCATAATCCACATCCGGGGTAGGCTCACCCCCTGCTGATGCGTAGGTATTGAACGTCGTTTGTTCATTAAAATCAGTGTTGGACAAGTGAAGAATGGCATCACCACCGGTACGAAAAATACGTAATTCCAGGATGGCACGGATAGAATCAACTTCGATATTTTCGGCGGTATCAGGGAGCTCATTCAAGATGTTCTTGATTTTCAACAGCGTCCATATTTTTTGGCCGGCTCCATCATCCTGCCAAGCGATGGCGCCGGATGATCCAAAATTCGTGGTCGGTGACAAGGAGTGAATCGTTGTTTCTTCAAATCCATTATAAATGAAGGATGTGATTTCAGGGTCTTGTTGGGCTTCCGTCACTTCGACAAAACCTTGTCGCATCACCACGGTGATGTTCTCGGTGTCATCATCCGTGCCAATTTCATCATCACCGGGATCAAAGTCCATGGCTGAGAAACCGCCGTGAACATGAGGAAGCCCCATGAGAATGTCCGGTCGACCGTCATTTGTTAAATCTTCTACAAAGCTGATATCTGTAATACCATCTGTACGAGGATTAGCAGACCTTATCTGATTTTCACGCACAGGTGGGGCTTCAAAAATTACGCCGGACACTGTTCCACTGATCGAGTTGACACCTATTTTCCCACCAAAACGAACATTATCCCGTCCGTAAATCAAATAGGCTTCGCCAATCGGACCCAGGTTTCTCGGGTTTCCAAACTGGGCAACAATGGCAAAGTCGTCCACTCCATCCACATCGAAATCGCTGACGCTGCTGATGGTGGAACCCACATTGGCTTTGGGGTTAAATCCATAAAAAGTGGCCCCGGCTTTGGTTAATCCAATGTCATTCAGATCCACCAGCCCAGCCGCTAGTTGCACAACGTTGATCGTACCCACTGCGTATTGATGGACGCGTGGATTGGTGCCGTCGTCGGCGGTGGCGCGAATGTGATAGGGTTCACCGGCGGGTCGAGGAGGTACCTTCGCCAGATCAATTTGAATGTTAAACACTTTGGGCTCAAAATCATCGGGCTGAATCAAGGCTTGATCCAGCAGAATGATACCTGGTGAGTTGGCATCCGAAGGGTCGTCGTTCGTCGGGTCTGTGTCGATATCCAGCACAATAAACAAACTTACAATGCTGTCGGGGTCGAAGGGTGGATTATTGTCTGCACCCACTTCAAAGAAATCGCTGGGTTGAACCACAACACGCAGCAGGTCATCCTGTGAAACACTGAGGTTAAACCCGGGTTCGGTGACCACGATGCTTGGTGGTTCGGTTTGCGGGCCTTCACCTTCACCCACGATAGTCGCAATGATTCGTTGTGGTGAGGCGTTGTTCGCGGTCATCGCAAATACCACAACTGGCGAATTAATGCCGTCATCAATCGTTGCGAGAATGTTGTAAGTACTCGGTGGAATCAGTTTGGTGGAAGCGGAGAAAAATCCGATCGAGGTCGGGTCTTCTTCAATACCCGCTACCAACGGGATCACCGAATTATCTTTTGTACTGACCAGTGAAAATCCAACCAGTGCAACGTCATCCTGATCGCTGTCTGTCCAGCGAATCACAAATGGATCACCCTGTCCACGGGTGAAATGATCCACCGGTAAAATAAACTCCAAGGTGGGTGGTCTATTGTTTGTAAATCCCGGTCCGTTGATGAGGAAGGGGGTTGGTGCGCAGCCGATGAGAACGGCCTTTACACAAAGCAAGCCCACTCCCAACATAGCCGTCATAGTGCTAACGGCGAATTTCCAACCCGTTGATTTATGCATCAGTTTCACTCCAAGGTCGATTCTTGTGAATCAAAGCGTAAGGCGGTGTTCTATTTTCAAAAATATCTCGATCAACGATTGCGTCTCAGCGCAAAAATTGAAACCATTGCATTGAGCCATGACCACATCAGGCACCCAAGCGAGGTAGAGATTCCATGGCTGATACGATACCGCCAGAACCTCTAACCTTCGGTATCATAAGCCTTTAGGTCGGTTCGCAATGCTTCCGCACATCTTTCACGCCGGGGAAATACGCCACCCGTCATCCATGATAGAAGCTTTACAGATGTCCCGTCAAGGATGGTGACATTATAAATACGCATTTTGGGGTCGGATTTGAGGTTGCCTCGAGATTATCGAAGGTCTAGGATTCGGGCTGATAAGGTCCGTTAACCAGATACACCGGTGCAACATTTGAGTTGCGAGCGTCGTAATTCAGCCTCTTATGTGACTATTACTTCAAACGGGGTTGAATTATCTGACTTTCAAGATCAGGATGTGCAACACTGGCAGATTACGATTCCGTGACCCTGTGTAAAACATGGGAATTTTCGGCAGGAATAAAAAAGGAAAAATCGATGACTCAATTTCAACCTCCCCCATCTCCACCGCCCGGACCAGGTCCGATAGCTGGCCAACCTGCGCCCATGATGCCCGCTCGACCCAAACCATATAGTGGAATCGCGATCGCAGCCTTCGTATTGTCTATTTTGGGATGCCTGGGGATTTCAGCCGTGCTGGGATTCATTCTGGGGATCGTGGGGATCGTTCAGACCCGAAACGGTCAGAAACGCGGTATGGGCTTAGCCATCGCGGCTTTGCCCATCTCATTGATAATGGGGGCTCTCAGTGTTGTACTGTGTATCCTTACCGTAGTCAGTATGAAGTCGATTGAAATACTTACAACACTTCCTGCTTATATTACGGTGGAAGGAGAACTATCAGATGAAAATCTGATTGAATTCAGAAAGTTTTGCTCTGCCGATTTCAACACACTAGTGAGCAATGAGCATATCCGCTCCTGGGTTTCAACTATCAGTGATAAACAAGGCAAATTTGTTGAACTTGATATTAAGAGCCAGGAAGTCGTACCCGGAGCCGCTGGCGATTTCAGCATTTCGGTAAAATCCAAGTTTGTAAATGGCAGTACAAGAATAACGGTTAAATTCGTCCCGGAATCCGTTTGGGACATCAAGTTGGACGATATCATCATTGATGGATCATCCCCCCGAGACGGTCCATAATCACACATATGGATTGAGCAAGATGTTGATACCGACTCATCCGGTTAAAAAAGAAACGGGCGGCTTCGTGCCGCCCGCTCAAGTCTATTTCTATATCACCAGTGCGGTGTAAATGATCAGTCGCGAATGATCAGTTCCGACGGCATCATAATGACAACGCCTTCGTCGTGAATCAATTCCACGCGTTGCAATGTTTGCAACAACGCCTGGCATCGCAAGGGATCCAACCTGGAGAGCAGCGGCAACGCGGTACGAAACATCGGCAGGTTAGCCAGTCCAAGCGATGAGCCGCTCATCCTCGAGGTGTACTCCTCTTCTTTCGATGGCCCGAATATATCGAAAATGCTGGGTGGTTCGGGAATCACGCGAATTTCAAAATCGCGAATTTTCGCACGCTTAGCCGCATACTTGATCGCGTCCTCCAAGCCGCCGATTTTGTCGATCAACCCCAGTTCCAATGCCTGTGCGCCGCTGAAGACACGACCGCCGGCTAATTGATCAATCGGTTTACTTAGTTTATCGCCACGAGCGGCGACGACGTGTCTTTTGAAGATATCGTACACCGTATTCATGTAATGTTTGAATTTGTCACGCTCTTTATCGCTGAAGGTGTTGGCGCTACTCATCATAGCCGCCATTTTTCCACGCTGAATACCGTGCCAGTGAATACCAAGACTTTCCCACATATCCGTCGTGACGATTTTTCCGCCGAGCACACCGATCGAGGCTGTGATTGTTGTACGATCTGCAAAAATCATGTCCGAACCGCAGGTGACGTAATAACCACCGCTTCCCGCGACGTTCCCCATGGAAACGATGAGCGGTTTTTTCTCAGCCAGCCGCATGGTGGCGTCGAGTATGATTTCAGAGGCCAAAGCGGAACCACCGGGTGAATTGATGCGCAGGACGACAGCTTTCACCGTGTCATCCTTGCGGGCTTTGTCCAATGCTTTACGAATGGTTGTGCTGTGTGCGCCACTGGAAGATCCAAAGGGCGACTGTTCCGCTTCGCCCGTGACGATCGTTCCCTCGACATAAACAATCGCGACGCTGGGTTCGGTAAAGACTTTGGGCGTCGGGTTAAACAGCTTCATCATAAATTCAAACATGGCGAAAATATTGTCGTCGGGAATGTCCATGTCATCTTCGGCGCCGTACTCCGCTACGACTTCGATGTTTTTTCCGAACTGCTTTTTCAAATCTTCGATGTAATCCTGTCGGTGTTTGACCGAATCGATCAGGCCCAGTTTCAATGCGTCTTCAGCGGAGTAGGGACCATTGTCAATTATTTTTTTAACTTTTTCAGGGGACCAGTTTCTACCTTTGGCGATAATTTCGACCATGTGGTCATAAAGACTGTCCAGCAGCCAGGCCGTCATCTCTTGTGATTGTTCCGATGGGCGTGTGTGCGTGATCGATTCCGCACCGGTTTTGAAATCTCCACAATGCTCAAAATCCGGATAGCATCCGATTTTGTCCAAGGTGCCGCGAAAATAGGGTGTTTCGCCATATATGCCGAGTAACCACAAATCGCCGGTGGGAACCAGGCTGATGTGTGACGCGCCTGTCGCCAGTGCGTACGATCGCGTACTTAAAGAATCGGCGTGGACGAAAACGGGTTTATCCACGGCTGCGAATTTTTGTAGTGACTGGTGTATCTCTTCTAGTTGTGCCAAACCCAATGCAGCCTGTTGAATATCCAGCACGATCGCGACAACATTTTCATCCAAGCGAGCAGTCTTAAGTCGAGACAATACGGATTTCAAGGAAGGAGGAATGTCCGAGCCAAAAAGCGGCGGCATGTTGACCGGTGTTTCCAACAACTGGCCTTTGATTTTGAAATGGGCGATCTGCTTGGCTGCGGGTTCATCCGAGCCACCCAGATTTAAGATCGCATCAAACTGCGCTTTCACTGGCAAACAGATGACGCACAATGCCATCATGGTCACAACGAGAATTTTCGATTCTGTTTTCATGGGTACATCACTCCTTACGAAAAATATTTTTATGGCGAAACAGCATTCAATAGAAAAAAGATAATATGGGTCTAACTCAACTCTAACACATTCATCACATGGATAACAGAAAACTGTCCACAGACATACAACTCCTTACACCCTAGTCAATTTTACACAACTGCAATTTTATGCGACTTCGGGGGTGCTGGGCGTGGATTTCGCCAATGCTTTTCTGATTTTTCGATTCCGGAGGATGAGAACCATCATCGTGGTTTCCATCAGGGTCAATCCCAACCCCTCCAGCCAATAATTGGGTTTGTAGTAATGTTGACCACCCATACGAAGTATCAGTAATCCGCCAACAAACACGGCGAAGGTGACCATATGGCACATC
>CBDTZI010000241.1:0-5738 GCA_965364865.1 uncultured bacterium
CCTCGTGTTCCACGGGTAGCCAAGGCGGAGTCCCCAATACATAATTCGTCCGACGACAGAAAGACACTGGAATCGCTCCGACACCAGCGCCTTCCATTTCTTAACAAGTTCGCAGGCCATCTGGACGTTAATGTACGCGGTGTTGGCCTGGATGCTCACGACATCAAAGCCGGCACCTTCGAGGATGCTCCGGTATGTTTCGATGGAACGGTAAACGACCTGATAATCCCCCTGAAGCGTTTTGACTCCCTGGCGGATTGTGGACTCCCGACACAACACGAGGGCATCCGTTGTAAGATATGGAATGAGCTTGCCCAGCAGGGTCGCAACATCACGATCGTCCAGATACATCAATAAACCACCGAGAAAAACCAATCCAAACCCATCATTCGGCTCGGACTTTCCCTCCAGCTCGAAGGATAACACATCGCTATTGAATGTCGTCACATTTTTATAACGTGCACACCGGTCCTTCAGCGCCTCGTAAAGAGTTGAACTGGCCTCGACCGTGACCACCTTCGCGAAGCGCTGTGCGAAGTATTCGGTCCAGATACCCACGCCGCTGCCCAGGTCCAGCACTGAGGTATGTGGTTCAATATCTCGTATTGCTTCTGCAACGGCCTTGATTTCGCCACGAAAGCGAAAACGCCCCGCGCCTAAGGGAAACCCGAACCCGTCCATCATGTAAGGGCCAAGCATGGATGGTTTAGCATGTTTCCAGTAAGCCCGGACCTTCGAGTAATCGAGTTGAGTCGTCGTATCCCCGGTCAACACGACCACGCTCTGGTTACTGGCTTGATGTGGCAACGGTACCGTCATGATTCTTCCAGAAAACGTAAGCGACTCGTGATCCGTGATCCATGTGCGCGTCGAGAATCAAAGAAGATCTGTTCGGCTGTTCGAAGATCTTCGAGCGTGTCAATCTCGCACCAGCGTCCGTCATCAAAATGAACCGATTGCAGGGGAAACAATCCTTCGACGACCATTTCGGCGAAGACGACCTCGTAATAGTCATGCACTTGGCCATCCGCGATACGTCGGTCCAGCCTACGTACAACTTCTCGCCAGGTGGCCGAGGACAGGCTGTACATATTGACAGTCTTATGCCCTAACGATGTCGTAGGTGAGTCAGCCCCTACGCAGAATGATGTGACTTGTCCAAACTCGTCGATTGAAACAGTCGTCCCGAGCAATTGTGACTGTATTCGGGTGATGGCGATACGATCGTGAACGCGCATCAGACCCAGAAGATTCGCATCAAAGATCAGGTCCGACTCGATCAGAACGAAAGGTTCCTGAAGGTATTCACGGGCCCGCCAGAGGGAGTAAATGTTGTTGGTTGTGTCGTATTCACGACAGTCCACGAAATCAATCGTAAGACCGGAAGCATGCAATTCCAGATAATCGCGAATCTGATCGTCACGGTAACCGACAACGACGACCAGACGACTGAAACCCTGGTCTATCAGGCATGAAACTAACCGCCCAAGAATGGGGATACCATGCACCTCCGTAAGACACTTGGGGCAGTTGTCCGTCAGCGGCTGCAATCTCGTTCCCGATCCCGCAGCCAACAGGAGAGCCGTAGTGATAAGTCCATCGTCGGTATCGCTTGGATCCCAGCCGGTAGGATACTCTTGCCTACTACGAAAACTCCTCGAAACCGTCGCTTTATCCATGTAGGTTGCGCTCTCCTTCATCCAACAGTTTCGCAAGGTGGGCTGATTGCCCGCCATCTGGAAACATCCATTGCCAAATCAAGGTAGGGCGGCTAGCAAACGACGAGCTGGGGTACCAAAACTAAGCCCCTCATAATAGCACAATAACCTGATTTCGGCAAAGTGAGGAAATCATACAGGAGCCTGTGTACCCCCAGTAAACGGTCATCAGGGGTTGTTTTTGAAGCAGATCACCCAGTGTGCCATACTTGTGATGGAGAGTGAATCACAATCAGACGGAAACCATACTAAATGAGCCAAACCCTCAAGCACATGTTGAAAAAGTAGGTGTGTGGAAAAAATTATTCCGTGACCGGTTTGAGATCGTCAAGCCAGTAGGCTTCATCATCGCGATGGAAGATCATGAATTTACCACGCAGCTCAGGATCGTGTGCGCGGTGATAGCGCATGTACATGTAACGATTATCGATGGCTAAGATTTCTATTTTTCCCGTTTCATGGGACATCACAAAGCGAGCGCGACAGGCTAACCCCGATCCCCGTTGAATGACTTTTTGGAAAATGTTCCAGCCCTCGACGATGGAAAGTTCGTACGGTTCGTTACCCGCGGTGGGCCTGCCCTGGAACAGGTAGTAGGGTGGGCAACCGATTTGCGATAGTTTTGCATACATGTCCGCCAACACATCCGGATCGTCATTGACGCCTTTGATCATCGGGCATTGGTTGACGCAGATCACCCCGTTGCGAATGAAGCAATCGATTCCTTCGATCGCTTCCTGGGTCAATTCGCGTGGATGATCAAAGTGAGCCATCAGGTAGATGCGTTTATGTTCTGTTGAAAAACTGCGCAAGGCATCCTGTAATTTTTCGTCGTTCACAAGCCGCCAGGGGTCAAACGCCGGCATCTTGGATCCGAAACGAATAATTTTAACGTGCGGGATCTGTCGCAAGGATTGCAAAATATCGATGATACGACGTGTACTCATCAACAACGGATCACCGCCGGTAAGCAGCACATCACTAATCTCCGGGTGATTTTCGATATACGCAAACCCTTTAGACAAATCGTTCGTGACTTCGTCGTTGTCATCCATGAAAAGTCGCTTGCGAAAACAATAGCGACAATAAGCGCCACACACTTCGTTACAAAGCAACAATACGGTATCTTTGTATTTGTGCTGAACGCCATGGGCTACGGTGTAAGCCAACTCGTTACTGGCATCAAGCTTACCCCAGTCGTTCAGCTCCTCTTCGCGTGGAATGATTAACTGCTTGATCGGATCCGCGGGGTCGTCCCAGTTGATCAGCTTCAAATAGTAATCATTGGCTCGAAAGACATACCGCTGAGTCACTTTTTCGAGTTTTTCTCTCTCATGTGGAGGGATGTTGGGGATCTGGTCCAGGGTGCGGATGTATTTCACCCTCTTGGGCTTTTTAGGCCTGTCGATTTCATGATCGTGATCAAACGGGACCAGCAGCGGTAGTGAAAAATGTATCAAGCCTCAACTCCAAAAGATAGAAAAACCCGAACAGCTGCAGCCAATACGACAACCTCCACAAGCGGGGGATAGCCCGAGCCGTCGGGTCAGATAGCGACGAACAATGTTGTTACTCTATGACTATTGTAACATATATATTTTAGAGGTTTTCGACGAAATTGTCTATTCATGGCTCCCTTTGCTTATATTTTGACCGCAATATGCACCATTATCGAAACAAAAGTAACAAAGCGGGGAGATTAGGTAGACCTCGTAAGCGTGAGCAGGTTTTTATTCGGACGGTTGATATATGTTATTGACCTGCCATCCATCGTCCACGGGTTTTTACATAGCCGGGAACAAGAGTGGATGAGAGTGGATGTATGATTACGGTTTACGGATAGTCCCAGTATCGGCTGCCTTGTGGATCGGTGATATTTGAAACTTCGTGATCGGCTGGGAAGGGATAATGTTGAGCCTGCAGCGAGCAGATTTGTTTACGCAGAAATTGGATGAGATCAACGACCCTGGAACTTCGAGGATGTTGCGAATGGTGAACTTCCTTCTCCAGTTCATCCAGCAACGTATACATTCGCAGGTGCGAGGAATCGCCAGCGCTAGAACCCGTTTGAAAACTTTCCTGGGTTGGATTCGTCGATGCGGCGTTGAGAGTATCTTGTTGGAGCATGATTCATTCCCTGTTGGCATATAGAACAGTGACGTCGCTGCGGGAATGGTTACCCGCAACGACGTACTATTTTATATTTCTAACCATTTACGATGTTAGTCATGAACGGCAATCATTTACGAATCGTTCTGGGTCTTGCCGGTCGCCGACTGACTACCCCCCTCGATTTTGAATGCCGCAACCAATTCCTTCAGTTGCTGCGCCTGACCGGATAGCTCTTCCGCAGAACCGGACATTTCTTCAGCCGCCGAAGCATTGTTTTCCGTAATGGAAGCTACGTTTTGTATTCCGGTACTCACTTCCGTTGCGGTTTGCGCCTGTTCATTGGTCGCCTCCGCGATCTGCGAGATCCCTTTGGCGGTTTCTTCTACGCCCTCGATAATTTTTTCCAACGCCGCACCAGTTTGCTCACTGAGCTCGGCGCCTTCTTTCACGCGTTGGGTGGACTCTTTAATTAACGCGTTGATTTCCTTGGCTGCCTCGGAAGATCGTTCCGCCAGCTTGCGAACTTCATCCGCCACCACCGCAAATCCCAGACCATGCTCACCGGCACGGGCTGCTTCAATCGCAGCGTTGAGGGCTAACAAGTTGGTCTGGGCGGCGATTTCGGAAATCACACCGATGATTTCTGCAATTTGTTCAGCCGATTTGTCGATCAACTTCATCGCTTCAATGTTCTTGGTTACGGCGGCTCCGCCTTCTTCTGCTCGGGCCGAAGTCTCCGCAGCGGTTTTATTGGCTTCTTCGGCGTTTTTGGCGACTCCTTCAATCATCGTATTGAGTGATTGTGTGGAGGCACTCATCTCTTCGACATTGGCGGATTGCGTTTGGGCACCGTCTGACAACGCGGTGGAACCCTCTGCTACCGTGCGAGAGCCTTCCGTAAATTGTTCAGAAGCTTCAATGATTTGCGTAATCACCGCTCGCAATCCTTCGATCATCTTATCCAGCCCTTGACCCAATTGGCCGATTGCGTCATCACCTTTGATCGTGACCAGGGTCGTTAAATCACCATCCGCCGCGGACTGTACATTCACCAAAAGATTATTCACTTTATCCTGAAGATCCTTTGCATTATCTTCAGTTTCCTGTGCCATCCGTTTCGAGTTTTCTTCCATTTCCAAACGCTCAGTGATATTTTCCCACGTCACCATCGGTCCAATGAATTCGTTGTTATTGTCATAAATGGGACTGACCAGTAGATCGAGTTTTTGATCACCCAGCTCGATGATCGCCTGGTGTGGAAGATTCTTTGGATTGTTGAGAATACCACGTTGATGTGCGGGATTTTTGTGGAAGACATCAACATTACTTCCCACGACTTGATCCAGAGGAACGGGCAACAAGTGAGTGAGCGGTGTCAATGCTTTAACGGTTGCAGGGTTGACATAAGTAATGTTCAAATCGGTATCAGCAAGGATGATGTTAACCGGTGCGTTGGTAATCATCGCATCCATCTTGGCGGATTCAAATTCGGATTTACGTTTGGCTGTCACCAGTTCCCAGGTCACCATGGGGCCGATGAAATTTCCTTGATCGTCATTGATCGCGCTGACCAATAAGTCCAGTTTTTCCGGCCCCACTGTGATGTCCGCCTGGTGTGGAAAAGAGGCCGGGTTTCCAAGAAGACTTCTTTGATGTGCAGGATTCTGATGGAAGAAGTCAATGTTCTTACCCACAATCTGATCTGCCGGGCAAGGCAAATACTGTTCAACTGCTTTGAGTGTTTTCAAACTGATTGGATTCATATAAGTAATGTTATAATCGGCGTCAGCCAGGATCACCGGTGTGGGTGAATTCTCCACCATCTGCTCCAGCCGCTGTTGTTCGGCTTCCGCTTTCAACTTTTGCGTAACAAGACTCCAGGTCACCATCGGCCCCAAGAACTTGCCG
>CBDTZI010000242.1:0-5724 GCA_965364865.1 uncultured bacterium
CTGCGGTTCCTCGCTTCCACCCGCCCGACATGGAATAGCTGATTCACCAACCCTCTGCTAATCCCCCTCAAAATGCTTTTTATTTCGAATTCATGTCAGATATTGCAAAATCGGAGCCTTATTATTGGCCAACACAGGCTTGATCGTGGTGCTGAATCGCCCTATTATCTCATACTTACAGCTATATCTGTATACGGAGGGTCCGTATATGAGGCTTGCTCGACAGCGTGGATTCAAGTCGAAAAAGCAGGATTAGCAGTGATGCGTCAGGGGTTTGCCCATCGGGGGATTTTTTCTGTTTTTTCTTGTCACAGGTAATGATGAAAGGCTAACTTTCACATTCTTATGACAGTCATTGTGGACGTGTGTAGTGAATAAACATCTTTCCAGACTATATTTCACCTATGCGCTGATCGCCACGTTCGGCGTCTGCGCCCTGTCCACACCCTCTTTCGCGGGCGACGTTCCGCGAATACCCCAATGGGGGCCGGATCAGTTTGGCGGATATGCCTCTCATCAAATTATCGTTGAACTTCCTGCTGGCTTAGCCAAAGCCATCACCCAGCGACTACAAAAAAAAGGCGCGAGCCTCAAAACGAGAAGTGCTTCATTACCGGATGTGAAACGGGTGGTCAGTCGAGGATTGGGTGCGACCATGTCACGATGGGGAGTGACCAATATCCGCCCGGTCTACTCCTTTGAATTCAAACACCCGGAATTGGCTGTACAATATGGGCTGAATCGATTGTTCATCGTTGATGTTCCATTGGGAACAGATACACCCAACATGGTTCATGCGTTTGCAGCTCATAAGAGTGAAATTTCATCTGCCGGGCTGGATTCAATCGGCGGTGTCGGCGGCTCACAACTCATCCCCAATGATGTAGATTTCAATAAACAGTACGGCATGCACAACACCGGACAAACTTTCGGCACCGTCGATGCAGACATCGACGCTCCAGAGGCGTGGACCATTGAAACCGGTTTTTCCAACGAAGTGATCATCGCGATCGTGGATAGCGGCGTCGATAAAGATGACTATAACGGAAGCCGTGTATCCAGCTACCATCCCGAATTCGCCGGCCGTATGGTTCCCGGTTTTAATACCGTATTCAACCAACCCGATGATGCTACCGGCGATGAATGTTTTCACGGAACCCACGTCGCGGGGATCGCGGCGGCTTCGGGTAACACCAGCGACAATTTAGTTTGTGTGGGTGGAGATAATGATGGCCTGAGCTGCGTCGACAACAACGACTGCCCTAACAGTGGATGTGTGGGTTCGACTTGCCAGGGTGGAGAATACGATGGCCTGGGTTGCAATGACGATAGTCAGTGCCCCGGTAGTGGATGTAAAGGCATCGGCGTGGCTGGCGTGTCGTGGGGTGCAAAGATCATGCCTGTCGATGTACTGGGAGGTCTTTTCTTTGATGGTCGTTGGGATCAATGCGCAGGTACAGCAACAGACATATCAAATGGAATTATCTGGGCGGCGGATCATGGCGCAGACATTATCAACATCAGCCTGCAAGCCTATCCGAACGACAACTTAACGATCTCTTTGTATGAGAACGCCATCAATTTCGCCTATAATCTCGACGCAACTGTTGTCTGTGCATCGGGAAATTTTTTCGGGAATATTGTCGCATACCCAGCCAGACTGCCGAACTGTCTGGCGGTAGGCGCTACGGATAAAAACGATGATCACCCGACGTTTTCCAACTGGGGCGATGAACTGGATTTAACCGCTCCCGGTGCAAGTATCTGGTCGACCTGGCCGAGTAGCAGCTATACAACACTAAATGGTACATCGATGGCTACCCCGCACGTTAGCGGGTTGGCTGCGCTGATGAAATCGCTTGTACCCGATGCCACCAACGACGAAATCATGCAGGTCATGAAAGATACTGCTGACGACCTTGGACTGCCCGGTTGGGATGATAAGTTTGGGCATGGCCGCATTAACGCGTTCAGTGCGTTGATCGGTATCTCAACGCTCCCAAAAATTATCGGCAGTGTTCCTCCGGACGGTGCAATCGACGCTCGAAAGCCACAGGATGCCAACGGCAGCAATCGAATTGGATGGGACTCGGTCGACCTGACTTTCCCCGGTGACGTTTCCGTTTTGTCGCCGGAGGAATTTGAGACCCGAAACATCGGCGGGCCAGCCGTGGCCCCCCCCGTACTGCGATTGGATATTGTAGAACCCAATGTGATTCGTGTGGTATTCGATGATTACATTGGGGTCGACGGGTGGACCCAAATTACTCACCTTCCGAGTAGTACGAAAGTACGCATCGGCCATCTTCCGGGCGACGTCGATGGCGACGGCATGAATACTGTCAACGATCTGTTTGAACTCACCGCTTCGATCAATGGCACCGCCAAACCTAGAGAACTCTGGTCAATCGATCTGGATCGTTCCGGCCAAGTTCATCCGGGCGATCTGACCACTTTGATTGATTTGTTCAACGGAGCCGACACCTTTGAAATCTGGCTGGGCGAAACAATTCCCGCCCTGCCTTCTCCGTAATCACACGACTCCTCCTTTTTCACCATGCGTCAAACGGTCTCTGGTCAACGGGCGGGGATTCGTGTAAATTTCCATCTGATGATACGGTTGCAATCGGTTAACAAGAAGAACAGATTTTTTGCAACCAGTGAATTTCAACCCCTGAACAGCCCAAAGATGGAAGGACGCACAATGTTTACCCCTTTTTCACCCGAACCCTACGTCGATTTCAACCAGAAAGAACCTCGTGAAAAAATGCTGGCGGCGTTGGACTACGTCTCCGGTCAATTAGGGAAAACTTTCCCTTTATGGATCAACGGCGAACCCGTCACCACCGGTGAAACTATTGAATCCACATCACCCGCGGATCCTTCACGCGTGGTCGGCGTCGTCGCCAAAGCCAACACCGACCTGGCGGACAAAGCGGTCCGCTCGGCAGCGGAAGCATTCAAAACATGGAGCCGAGTCGATCCCGAGGCCCGCGCGAGAATTATCATCAAAGGGGCTGCGATTATGCGACGCAGAGTGTACGAACTGTCTGCGTGGATGTGTATGGAAGAAAGTAAAAGCTGGATCGAAGCCTACGCCGACACCTGCGAAGCGATTGACTTTTTAGATTTTTATGGCCGTGAAATGATGCGGCTCAAAGGCGCACGTCCCGTCACACCATTTTCGGGTGAAGAAAACGAAGTTCGTTACATGCCATTGGGTGTCAGCGTTGTCATTCCGCCATGGAATTTTCCGCTGGCGATTTGCGCGGGCATGACCACCGCCGCATTGGTCACGGGCAATACGGTTTGTTTGAAACCCGCGAGCACCGCACCGGTCATGGCGGCGTTACTCGTAGAAATTTTGCACGAAGCGGGATTGCCCAAAAACGTTTTGAATTTTGTTCCCGGCCCGGGAAGCTCGGTGGGCGATACACTCGTGTGTCACCCGCTGACACGTTTCATCTCGTTCACCGGATCGCGGGAAGTCGGTATAGGGATTTACGCCAAGGCAGGCACGGTGCAGCCCGGCCAAATCTGGTTAAAACGATCCGTCCTTGAGATGGGCGGTAAGGACTGCATGATCGTGGATGAAACCGCGGACATCGAAGCGGCTGCTGAGAATGTTGTGGCCGCCGCCTTCGGTTTTCAGGGACAAAAATGTTCCGCTTGTAGCCGACTCATTGCCCACAAGGATATTCACGACGATCTACTCGAACGCGTCGTCGCCCGATCGCGTGAACTGACGATTGGCGATACCATCGGACCCGACAACCTGTTCATGGGCGCGGTGATCGACCAAGCCGCATACAAAAAAATCAACAGCTACATCGAAATCGGTAAGAGTGAGGGTAAGGAGGTACTCGGCGGCGGCAAGGTTCCGGACACGGGTTATTTCATCCCTCCCACGATCTTCTCAAACATCAAAGCCGGTGCCCGGCTCGAACAGGAAGAAGTTTTTGGACCGGTATTGGCTGTGATCAAAGCGAACGATTTCGACGAAGCGTTGGATATCGCCAACGGGACCGATTACGGACTGACCGGCGGGCTCTATTCCAACGATCGATCCAGACTCGAACGGGCTCGCCACGAATTCCACGTCGGCAACCTATACCTCAACCGCAAATGCACTGGCGCTTTAGTCGATGTCCAGCCCTTCGGTGGGTTCAACATGTCGGGAACGGACTCCAAAGCGGGTGGGCGAGATTATCTGCAACTATTTATGCAGGCAAAATCCATAACCGAACGATTATAGAGTATCGTGAAGGATACTTCTGTTCATCAACATTCGCACGGAGGCGAAGATGTCCGATTGGACACAGATATTAGCGGCTGACGCAACTTATTTTCAAGCTGATTATATGTTGCGCATCGCAATCGCCATGCTGCTGGGCGGCGTGATCGGATTGGAAAGAGAGGTACGCGACAAACCCGCCGGCCTCAGAACCATCATACTCATTACGCTCGGCGCCTGTATCTTCACGATCCTTTCACAGACCATCGGCAGCCCCGACTGGAACAGCACGAGAATTGCAGCTCAAATTGTCACCGGTATCGGTTTTCTCGGAGCGGGCGCGATTCTTCGGGATCGAGGCAGCGTCTATGGTTTAACCACAGCAGCTACGATCTGGGCGGTGGCCGCGATCGGTATGGCCACTGGATTTGGTGAGATCGGACTGGCGATCATCGGTACCATTTCCATATTCGTCGCCCTCTTTATCTTCGATGCGTTTGAAAATTACATAGGTGAACGTCGCGACATCCAGGAATATCATCTCGTCACCGCCAACACCGCGGATTCGTTTGAACGCACCGAAAGCATGTTCAAGAAGGTGAATCTGCGAATTCGCAAACGTACCTGCTACGAGGAAGATTCTTCACTGGTGCTACACTTTAAGGCGATGGGCGCAAAAGCCAGCCACGAAAAATTGAGATTGGAATTTGCACTGTCCAGCGATTACACGCTGCGTCGACGGTAAATATACAGCTTACGTTTTAACACCTCACCGGAACTATCCATTTCATAGTCATGTTGCCCGATCGCCTGTAATGACATTCTGGAAAGAACTTCATCCGCATCGGTTTGTTCAAGCCGATTAGGAGTGGCTGTTTTATAAGTTACAAAATACCCCTGATGAGCGACACGTTCCGCCGCCATAAACAAACACTTCACCAAAGGCGCCACGGCTCGGGTGATGACCAGAGAAAACCGGCGATCATCACCCCAATGGTCCGTGTGGGCATGTACCAATTCGAGATTGTCGAGCGAGGCTGATTCTTTCAGGCCGTCAATAAAATGAATTTTCTTTTCCGTCCCATCGATGGCTGTAATGTTCCATTCCGGTTTCATCACCGCAAGCGGATACGCCGGGAATCCCGCACCGGTTCCTATATCCAACACCGTGTCGATTTTAATTTGTTGTTGATTCACCCACTGCAGAATGGATAACGAATCGGCGTAATGTTTGATGGCCGCGTCCACCGGCTCGGTGATGCGCGTCAAATTCATCATCTGATTCACTTCAATCATGGCTTGATAATGAACACACATCATCTCCAATTGAGGCGGTGAAATAGTGAGCCCCCATCGTGCGGTCGCATCCATCAATGTGTTTTTGAAAAGTTCCATTCCATCCATGATGCCACCATTATGACCGAAATTACTCCAGAATGCTACCACCGGGTTCCCCTCTCTGAATACCTCAAGCACCGATGCGCAAGTAC
>CBDTZI010000243.1:0-5709 GCA_965364865.1 uncultured bacterium
AAACATCCCCATCATACCGCCGAGCGCGTTTGTTGTGATGTTCACTTTGGCTGATTGAGCTGCTTCTTGCAGGCCTTGCGTAATTCGTGAAGTTTTTTCCTGCAGCGCATCATAAAATCCGTCGGCTTTGCAAAGTCGAAGTGTTTCGATTCCCGCCGCCATACCCAGAGGATTTCCGCTTAACGTACCGGCTTGATAGACCGGTCCCAGCGGCGCGACTTGCTCCATCAAAGATCGAGGACCGGTGTAAGCTGCCACCGGCATCCCGCCGCCAACCACTTTACCCAGGCAGGTCAGATCAGGCTTGATATTGCAGACGTTTTGATAACCGCCCCAGGCCACTCGAAAACCGGTCATCACCTCATCGAAAATCAAAAGACTTTTGTGTTGATCGCAAAGAGCACGAAGCCCGGTTAGAAAACCGTCCGCCGGTGAGACCATGCCCATGTTACCCGCGACGGGCTCGACGATAATAGCTGCAATGTCGTCCGCCTGTTGTGCAAATAATTGTTCAACTGCCTGCAGATCGTTGTAGGGAGCGAGCAGGGTAAGCGATGCGTATTCCTTCGGAACGCCAGCGGAATCGGGCACGCCAAACGTAGCCGCTCCGGAACCGGCTGCCACTAAAAATCCGTCCGCGTGGCCATGATAACAGCCGATGAATTTGATAATTTTCGATCGACCGGTAGCTGCACGCGCGAGCCGTACCGCGCTCATGCACGCCTCGGTTCCACTGTTGACGAATCGAACCATCTCAGCTGAGGGCAGCAGGGCATCGACAATCATTTCGCCCAGCTCAGCCTCCGCTTTGCAGCACGCTCCAAAGCTCAGTCCGCGAGCGGCGGCCATTTGAACCGCCTCGACGACCGCGGGATGGGCGTGTCCGACGATGGCGGGACCCCATGTGCCCACCAGATCGACGTAGCTGTTGCTGTCCACGTCAAAAATGTAAGCCCCCAGTGCTTTTTCGACGAAAACAGGCTCACCGCCGACGCTGCGAAACGCCCGCACCGGGCTGTTCACGCCGCCGATCAGCACCTGCTGAGCCTTCTTAAACGCAGTTTCTGATTGCGAGCGATTGATAGACGTTTTTGTATTCATAGGCGTAAAATCATCCACTGATTATTCCACTTCCAGTAGCGAATCCGTCTCAAAAACATACCCGATCAACAATCTACTGGCAAAGATCGTACCAGTTGAGGTAATCGCCTTCATCCGTGATGATATCGAACAATAAAATATATTGATGATTTTACGATGCTTCAATGTTGTTTGCGGGAACAGGCGTGCCGCATTCGGGGCAGATTTCTTTGCTCGCTCTTAAATCGTAGCCGCACTGATCACACACCGGAAACAATCGTTGCTGCCGATATTTTTCACGTTTATAGAGCAAATAAATCCCCGGCCCAAACGCCCAGAGAAGCACAGTCCCTGAAAATACCAGTGATGTATATGATCCATGCTCACAAAAGCACTGCGACTTACGTGTAGCTACGATGTGTACAGGGATTGCGACCAATGTTTCAATCACACTGCCCGCTACTAGACCTCGAATCATTTTTCCGAATTGTGTATATCGATCACCCTGTTGCCAGTAGACATAAAAAATCCCAGCCCATGCAAACCAGATCAGCAACATGGATAACAATGTGATCATTCCATAATATGAATTAATAAGAGATATCCACTTTTTGAATATCTCTAATATGACAGCTAATGCTCCAACAGTAAGAAACATAGCCATGAACGCAGCAATGATCACAGCTGATTTGAGTGGTCTTCCTTTGGCGTTGAGTTGCATGGTCCTTCTTCGACATGGACGAAGAAACCACGATTGTGTTAGGAATATTAAACCTAAAAAAAGAACCGTACTTATTCTATAAACTAACTCTCCCCATCGACCAGAAACATCATAAAAGGGTATTGGTGTACCAACGAGTCCCCCAATAAATATCCAACCGCTGGCCGATAGGGTGTAAAGAATTCCTGCGATCAGAATCAATCGTCGAAATCGATACGCGGTTTGTTTTGCTCTTGTCATGGTAGAGTGACATGATTCTACTGCTCTGCGTGATATTGTAAAATACGAACAGCCGCACGGGCTAAAGCCCGCGGCTCAGAATTATTCGATGCTATTATTACTTAATCGGCGTTACGTTTTCGTCCACGTTGACATCGATGGTGAAATCCTGTCGCAGATAAGCACACTGCCCGCCTTTTTTCTGACAAACATAATAGAGTGCATAAGCCGGGATTTTATAAGTGCCCGCTGGCGTACGTTTGTCCACCTTGATTTCAAATTCAATCGGCCGGGGTTCCTGCGATTCCGGTCGAGGTGGATTGGGAAACATCATGCTCCCCTCACCTAGTTCAAATCCGTTGGGAATGTCCACCCAAACGTACAAGCCCTTGGCTTCGTTGTTCCAGTAGGGCATGGATTTTTGATTGACCTGAAAATTCGATTGCACACGCAACCAGTGGCCCGGTCGAACACGGGCGGGCGTCACCATCGATTCGATCTGCACCATCTTATATTCGTCACGCGTGATTCGACCCTTCGCGTCACGATTGGACTGCGCCGATTTTCCTCGGTTGGATACCAGCTTCATGGGCTGTTCGATCTCAGAGCCCGTTGGCTCGACGCACAAGCGAACCGGTCGTTCACCACGACCGGCGATCTGCTTCCTCGCTTCGTCAACCCAGAAATAAAAGTTGTAAGGTTTGCTAAGGCGCGGGCCATACTGCTGAATGCGCCGTCGCCAGATGTATTGATTGGGATTGATATCCAGCGCGCGACCCCAATGATCAACCGCGGCCTGGGCATCGCCCGGTTTTGTAAAGGGCGTTTCACTGCGACGCTTCAGGGCTACACCGAGTCTAAAATGAGCACGTCCGTCCTTTCCATCCCTGCTCGCAGCTTGTTCATATGAATCGATCGCTCGATCTACACCGACGTTTCCGCCGATGTCAAAATAAGCGTCACCCACTTGTCGCCACGCATCCGCGGTGCCCACGTTAATCGCCTGCGCCGACAACTGATCTACGTTTTGCCGGGTCGCGACCGGCGGCAACGCTTTGGAACGGTCAAACGATTTTCGTAGTTTCATAAATTGATGAATGTACGATTCGGGATTGGATCGTGCGTGGCGAACGATACCCTCCTCGTCGATCGCTACCGCGATCGGCACCGCGGAGACATCGTAACGGTTCAGCGAGTCGACCAGCACCGGCCAATCGAGCTGTTTCCACTGTCGATAGAGTTTGGCACGATCGGGATGCTGTTCCTGAATAATACCGAGCACGACAAGTCGATTGTCCTTGATGTAGGGCCGGGTCATTTTCTGCCACACGGGCAGTACACGTCGGCAACCCGCTCACCAGCTCGCAAAATGAATCAACAAGACTTTCTTACCGCGATAGTCGGAAAGTTTTCCAAACCCCCCATCCAGATCGGGTAAAAGGATGTCCGGGTATCGTTGACCGACATCCATGCCCTCAGCAACCACATCGCCGGCGTGAACGGACGGGGCAGCCATACACAACACCAAGAGGCTAAGAAGAAGTGAAATGTTCTTTTTCATATCGATGTTCTCTCTAGGATCGAATCTATGTTGGAATAAAGTATAAGCAGACTGGGAAAAATACCAATGTTTTTAATGTTTCGTCATCTACGCTTCATGGTCGCCATCGTGCGTTGAAGAGTCAGCTTTGGTCGTCGTCGCCGACGCTTCCTGCTGATAATCATAAAAACTGCGAAGCTGTTCACGGAAATATCCGCCCCGTGTAACACGAGCGGCGTTTAACACCGCACCAAACAGGTTGGCGTTGACGTCGTGAAGCAATGTCAATGCCCGGCGAGCCACGCCGCGCGAATTCTGATTCGCACGAATCGTCAGCACAACCCCGTCCACCACCGTCGCCACCACCACCGCATCGGAAGCGAGCAACACCGGCGCGGTGTCGATGATGACCTGATCGTACGAAGCGGTCACTTTTTCGATCAACGTTTTGAACGCATCGCTACCCAGCAATTCTACCGGATTGGGTGGAATCGGGCCACACCCCAGCACGTCAAGATTGGGCACGTCCGTGTGAGCGACCAGTGAATCGAACGAACCTTCGGAAATCAAAATATGACTCAAGCCATTTGCCTGGGTTTGTTTGAAGAATTTTTGCACGCTCGGCCTGCGGAAATTGGCGTCGACCAACAGCACCCGTCGTCCACCCTGGGCCGCCGCCAGCGCAAGATTACAGGCGACCGTTGTCTTTCCATCATCCGGATGCGGAGAAGTCACCACAATACTTTTTTGTCGATCCGCCGGCGCTGAAAACTGAAGGTTCGTGCGAATGCGCCTAAATGCTTCGGATACCATCGATTGGGGTGCGTCCAGCACCGCAGTCTCTACGGAAGAAATCGGAACCTCTTCGTCATCCACATCGGGAATGGCGCCGAGGATGGCGACGTTCAGGTGTCGCTCAATGTCCTGGGTGGTTCGCACGGATTGATTCAGGAATTCCAGGCTCAACGCAATACCCACAGAAAAAGCGAACGAAAGAAAAAATCCCATGGGTATCAACAACAAGCTCGGAGAGTTTCGCTCCAACGCAGGAATCGCCGGCTGAGCGATGCTGATGTTGATGGCGGTGCGACGCGTCTTGATGCGGCTGAGACTTCGCACATAATCTTCCAGTTTTTGATTATACTCCGTATCGGCTTCGAGCTTGGATTGTAATTCGAGATAATCAAACAACAATCGATCTTGATCCTGCAACTGGGCCTCGGCGTGTTGTAATTTTTCCCGCTCCAGAAACAACGCGTAACGCGTGTTATCAAATGCGGTGTTAGCGGCTTCACGCATGTCCGCGTGGCGCTCATTTAATTTTTCAATCCGCAATTGGGCGAGTTTTTCTTCGGCGGCGGCGATCGACGCCGCGATTTGTTTGCTTAAACCGTGCGACTGACCAAACGTCTCTTCGTCGGTGGCTTGCTGTTGTTCAAGCTGAAAAACGTATTGCATGAGTTGAGCGATCTGTGGATCCTGCTCGATCCATACACGATCCTCCGCGATAGCTGCGACGCCCACCGGGTCGTTATAAATTCCACGAAACTGATCAAGTTGCGAAAGTTCCAGCTCCAACAAAGCCACGGTTTGAACGTGCTGTTGCACCTGTTGATGGGTGATGTTACCGCCCGGGTTTTGTATCGCACCCGCTGGCAAACGTTGGGCCATGGATTTTAATCGATTGCGGTCTTCGACGACTCGTAATTGAAGATCGTCCAGTTCTTTTTGAGCCGCCGCCAGTGCGCCTGATGCAAATTCTTCCGCGGACCGTTTCTTGGAAGTGTGATACCACTGATTCACCGCTTCGTTGATGATCACCGCCGCTTCGTCACGAACGCGACACTCCATCACAACGCGTAAAAAGTTCGTACCCCGCACCGGAGCCGCTCGCAATTGGTCTGTTAACTCCAGCAGCGGCTCTTTGTTGCGCCGCTTGACGGTTTTGTACCAATCCGTTTCACGTACGGCGTTGATCTTGAGCGCTTCACCCAAAATCGATGAGCTTTTTAAGAGTAACGCCTGCGTCTGAACAAATCGCTCGTGCTCATCCTGTCGAAGTCGATCCTGATCGACGGTCATTTCGGTTTCGGGAATGTTGGAAATACACTCGATCAGACATTCGCTGCGATAGCCGGGAAAATAGACC
>CBDTZI010000244.1:0-5675 GCA_965364865.1 uncultured bacterium
CCGGTCAGTGTGTCGGTCAATACGTTTGGGACGTCAGATATGGACGCGATTCAGCTGGCGAAAATCGTTTACGAGGTGTTCCCGCTGAAGCCGCGTGAAATTATTGACTATCTCAAGTTGCGTCGCCCGGTCTATTTTGAAACCGCACGACACGGTCACTTTGGCCGTGAAGGGGATGGCTTTACCTGGGAACTGACCAACAAGGTCAAAGACATCAAAAAAGCCGCCAATATGTTGCAGGCGGTGTAGCGGTTTGGTGTTGAATTGATTTACGGGCAATCGGGCGGCAGTGCATCTGAGCCGATATCAAATAAGTTCTGAAACATGGCATAATCACGCAGATTGACTCGTCCATCCCCATTAAGATCGCTGCATGTGCATTCCGGCGTGATCGTAGACGGCAATCCCACGCAATTCGCGATCAGTGCGTGATCGACAAGGTCCATCGCAAAATCATCGTCGATATCACCGCATGCACAATCGACGGGTCGGATCGATAAAAAATCAGCCCGATCGATCGCGATGGTGCATTCTCCTTCGGTGATTCGCGCGACGATAGAATAACTTCTGAAATCGCTTGCAACCTCAGTAACGGTCCAATCAATAAGGCCCGTCTCAGCTGGGACGGTGCCGATAGCTGTGATTACGTTTTCACTACCAACCAATGTAAGATAAACTTCTACGTCTCGCCCTGTCGCGTTGCTTGCTTCCCATGTAATAGCTCTTGTTGTACCCACGATTAACAGTTTGTCGTCTTCGGGAGTGAGCATGTTCAATGTTGGCGAATTGGGCGGCAGGGCAATATCAAAGGACACCGCACTGGAATCACAAATTTTCTGGCAAAAACCTCCACTCACACACACCTCTATTCGATATTCCACGTTGTCAATATGCATGGGGCAGGCGGTCCAGTCGAGTGAAGTTTCAAAAGGGTCTACACCTCTCAAATACTGGAATTTGAAACCCTGGCTGTTACTAGCCACCAGGCTGACACTGACACTATCACGAGGGGACGTTTCCCATGTCGTGGTTTGCAGGCTACCCACAGAAATATCAGCTCCGTTGTTGTGCGATGTGAGTTCTATCGTGGGTTCAGATGAAGTTGGGGTAAACGTAAAAGTTTCATCGCTGGAATCGCTCAGGGTAACTCCAGATTCGGTCGTTAAGCTGATGTTTACGCGGTAGTCATCGCCGTCAAATAGTGGACAAAGAAATGTAGACCTGCATCCATCCGCAACGCGTGCTCCTATCGGATTGAAATCCATGTAGGTATCGTCCTTCTTGAATGACATTACAGCAAATCCTTCGGTTTCGCTGCTATCCCAGCAGATTCTCGTAGTTGTTGAGGTTGGAATTGTTTCTCCGCCGTTGGGTTGGGTTAATGTTAATGTCGGGCGTGGAAGTGAGTCGGTGATTTCGATGGGGGCTGATTCATCAAAAACGAGTTGATTGAATCCGTTGAATCCGGATACCAGATCACCAATCACGAAAATTCGATAATTCGCAGCGTTACCAATATCTTCAGGTATGATATGATCAGCGGCGCCATCAGACGCTAAAAATGAGTTACTTATCATGGCGGACTGAACACCATCCTGTTGCAGAGAAATAAACAGCCAGCTGCCCAGGTTTTCGGTTCGCCACATGATTCTTTGTGTGCTACCGGCTTGCCATTGGCGAGGAAGGTCGTGCCCTATTAATTCAATACTTTTGGTTGATGCGGATCCTGTGATGGTCAGGGGCTTAGTCGTTCGATCTGAACCCGCGGTGTAAAGACTGTCGAGGGCTCGAATTTCTATGTAGTAATGATCTGCATCACCCAGCCAGGTGGGAACCAGAAATGTTGCGCTGCCATCCGTGATGAGAAAGCGCGGCGTTGCGAATTGATCGGCTACACTGATCATGGCTCCGCCGCCTTCCGGGCCTCTTCGAATAAGTACAGCGACCACCGCGTTATCTAAAATGTTATCGTAGGTCCAGGTGACCGTGACTGGTGTACCGGCTACCCACGTTTCACCACCGGATGGTGAGGTGATAGTAATCCCCGCATGTGCATCGGAGAAAAAAATTGAAACAAAAATAAAAGTGAGCAAATATCTAGTCATAATGATATGTTATCAATTGTAGCTATAGGTGTCCATTTTTTTTAAAATTTGTAAAATAATAATAAATAGTGCCCGTAGGTGACACTGAATGGGCATTTTTAACGAATAATCAAACGATTGAAATGACTTGATCTATGGTTTACATTCTTCGCCCGTCACTCTGTGCATAGTTTCGTGTAGCTGATTGACCAAGTCTTCACCCGTTATGAAATATTTTGGATCCGCTCGCTCACCACCGCTGAGTTGGTGCATGTATTCAACAGGCAGGGGTGGTTTGGTTTTCCACTCATCTCCTTTTTTATGGAACATGTAAATGTCCCAGGCGGGTCCGCGATTTTTTTCAATCAAATCTTTGGCGAACGCTTTGCCCGCTAATTTCTTTCCGCGCGGATCGTGAAATTGTCTGACGCGCGGATCCTGAACCATCTGAGCTGTTTTGCTGGCTGCCTCAGCATTGTCTGTCGGGAGCATGTCGATCCAGATCAAACTGACGCTGATGTCAGCTGTGGGGAAATCTTTCAACACGGATTGTAGTACCGCACGGGCACCGGCTACGCAGGCTGGTCATGTAGGCGACAATAATGTGACAAATCGAACCCTGTGCTTGTTGGCGTTGAAGTGATCTTGAAGAGGATTCAACGAGTCGGCCAATGAGGTTATTTCAGCGGTCGAATTATTCACTGAAGCGGGTTTTGCTGAAGTCGTGCCACATTTTTGAACGGGTATGATGATGTCGCTCGACTTACCACCAGCTATTTTGTTGGATGTTGTGGGGTTTTTTCCCGTCATTTTTTTCATGCCTTTACTGAGCTCCACAAACCAGTCTGTATCAAACGGCGGTTTTTTGTAATCATCTTTCCAGAATTGCCCGGTGTTTCCGTCCGCTTCTTCTTCACCGTAAAATATGAACTGTTTAATCCACGTTTTCGGCTGAGGTGGTTTCGCGGTCCATTTTGTTCCCGCTGGATAAAAGAAAGCGGCATCCCACATGGGCATTCGCTCCGCGGGTGTGTCCACGCGGTCTTTGAGTCTATCTTTGAAGGGCGAATCCTCAGGCAACGAAGAATACATATCCTTGAAAACGCTGGGAAAGACTTCGCGCGAATAACTTTTGCCACTTCTCAGTTGAGGATCCCAATACTGATGTACGCGCGGATCGTTGAACAGTCGGCTACTCTGCCTGGCCGCTAATTCATTATCGCTACCGAGCATCGCCGCCCAGATAATATGGATACTGATGTTGGTGTTCGGATATTCTTCGATCACAGATTTCGCTACCCCACGGGCGGCGTACACACAGCCACCTCAAGTAGGAGAGAGGATCGCTACCAGTTGGAGTTGATTCTGGTTGGCGTTGAATCTTTCACTAAGCGGTGAGATCGAATCGGCCAATGAAATCAATTTTTCCGTCGGTTTTTCGTCAACTTTGGCCGCGGCGGCCTGGTCGTTAATCGCCAGTGTTACGACCATAGTGGCTATAGCCAATCCAATCGATAATAATGTGATACGCATGATAGACTCTCCAGTTTTTTCGAATCATACTAGGGATTGTCAGTTTCTTTTATATTCGTGGAATTCGTATGATAGCCTGCGTCACGAATACGCTGTTTTAGTTTTTCTCGTATGTCTGCGTCTTGCGTGTTTGCGAGCACGATGGCCCGCATTTTTTCATAGCTCACCGCGACTTCCTTCACACCCTCGACGGTCGTCAGCGCTTCGCGAAGCGTTACGGCACAGCCGTCGCAGGTCATGCCGTCGACAGAAAACACCAGTCGTTGGAATTCGGAATTTTCATCAGCGGTTGCGGCAGTCAAAGTGGATGAACCAAAAAGTTTTCCAACATAATTGGGAAAGAGTGCGAACATCAATACGAAAGTGGTGGCGATCCATAATGTAACACGATTCATACGCTGCATATTGTTCTTGCGGCTGTCTGAAGACCCTTCACAACATGATGCTCTTTTAGAATAGGCAAAGTAAAAACCCATAGTGAGTAAAATAGCGGACCCGAATAGCAGCGGGATACGCCAGGACTCTAAGTAATGAATCACACCCACCGATGAAACACCCATCGCAACGAGCAACAGGGGAAGCCAACAACAGGCGGACGATAGAGCGGCTACGAAAACCGATCCCGCGGTGGCCAACCAACCCTTCGATCTCAGACTGACCGAAGAAGCCGATTGACTTGGGATCGCCTCTCGAATGATATCTCGAACAGTATCCAGGCAGCACGTTCCCAGCGGGTTCTCGCTTTCACATCGACAACCCGTCTCTTTCATTTCCATTTTGATTTGATCGAGAATTCCAGTTTGACCCGTTCGTGCGAGCTCTTCGTGAATGTCCTCAGCGGCGTGGGTAAAACAATAACAAACCGTCGTCGGGTTTGAATTGCCTTTTAATCCAAACGGCACGCGTAATGTATTTTCGTTAAACGAGTGTCCGTTATGAGTAAAATAGACGATCGCACAGCCGGGTGTGGTGCACACGAAATAGGGCGTGTCGCAAATTTGGCTGCGATGGTTTTCGGTAAGCAGGTTATCGAGCGTGACCCGCTTAACCGGTTTACCGCTAATTTCACATGTTGGACAGGTGGGCATGCGTTAGTTCTCGATGTACTTAACAGGGTGTTGCGCTCTTACTTTTTGAAGTTTTTTTTAGATCGGCAACGACCGCACAACCTGTATTTGATTTACGGCAACGATCCAGTGCATCTGCTAAAGTTTCTCGAACGCGAGTGATATCCGCCAGCTTGCTGTCGACCTCCTGCAATCGGGTTTCGATCAGTTTTTGAACGTTTTTACATGAAGTTTTTTCATCGAGTTGTAACAAGGTACGGATATCATCAAGCGTAAAGCCGATCGACTGAGCCGCTCGAATAAAACGAAGACGCTCGAGCGATTGATAATCGTAAAGTCGATATCCAGATTTGGTTCTGCTTGACGGCGTGAGCAATCCATCTCGTTCATAAAAACGCAGCGCGGTAGTCGCAATGCCAATGGTCTTGGCCACCTCGCCAATCGTCATCAAATCTTCCGTTTTTCTATCCAACTCAATCATCTCCAGAAGTATACACCTTATACTTACATTTAAGGTCAAGGAAATTCCCTGAAAAACAAAAATTATTTCTATGTCCGATAATGTGATTGATTTCGTGGGTTCCGGCATCTTGTAGACAGAGTGATGGTTTCGTAGCATGGTCTTCAATCAAATAGGAGATCAGGATATGCAATCATTAAGAGGGAAAAGAGCGCTGGTTTGCGGCAGTTCGAGTGGGATAGGCCGGGCCTGTGCCATCGAAATCGCAAGACTCGGTGCCAGCGTGACAGTTGTTTCAAGAAACGAAGACTCGCTGAAAAAAGCGATAGCTGATTTACCCAACGAGTCGGATCAGTCTCACGGATATTTCGTTGCCGATTTTTCCAAGCCCGATGAGGTGAAGGCGCGGGCGGCTGAACTCGTGCAGAAGGTGGGCACGGTTCATATTTTGGTGAACAACACCGGCGGTCCACCGTCCGGCCCGGCACTGGACGCAGATGTGTCAGCCTTTGTTCAGGGATTTACCAACCA
>CBDTZI010000245.1:0-5624 GCA_965364865.1 uncultured bacterium
ACCCACCCGCAAAGTCAGTTTGCGATCGAGGGACGAGATTTGTTTACGCAGATGTGGAACCGTCTCTCCGACCGTGTGACCGAACTGATCTTCAAGGTATCGTTCAGCTCCAGTGACAACGAGCCAGCTCAATCGGGCGGCGGTGGTGCCGCGGGTGCGATGGCGTTAAACCACGCGGACGCTACGGGTGCGGGCTTTACCGCAGCTTCCAGAGATCAGCAGGACGCGATGCGTGCACAAAACTCCGAACAAAAAGTGGAAACGATTCGCCGCGAAGAGCCCAAGGTAGGTCGTAATGACCCCTGCCCGTGTGGTAGTGGAAAAAAATATAAACAATGTCACGGGAAAAACTAAGTTAGAATTTGTAATGTAGTAAAAAGTAGGTCGGGCTAAGCCCGACGAAAAATTTATATCGGGCATCGTTGGACCAGCACAATACACCCGCCAAACCCACCGGCTGTTGACCTTGAATTGTGCTGGTGTAACGTACTCCACATGGGCGAACGTCTCTGGCAATTTTTTATTGACGTCGGTGGCACGTTTACGGACGTCGTAGCCAACTCACCCAACGGCCAACTCGTCACCTACAAATTATTAAGTTCGGGCGTGGTTCGAGGAACCGTTCATTCCGCTTCGTCCAACTGGATTCAGGACGACCGAAGAATTTTAGATCCGCTTCAGGGTTGGGCTGGGTATCAACTATCCATCCATCATCACAATGACAGGCGCCTTGAAGCAGGCACGGGTGCAACTCCTATATTACAAACCACCGTGAATGATTTTGATGCGGCTACCGGACGTTTCTATTTCGATGAAACACTCGGGTTGCCGAAATCGAATTACTGGACATACGAATTATCTTCTTATGAAGAAGCGCCGGTGTTGGCTATTCGACTCTTGATGGGATTACAGCTTACCGATCCCATCGAACAAATTGAAGTGCGCCTAGGTACTACCCGCGCCACCAACGCTCTGTTGGAACGCAAGGGAGCCAAAGTCGCATTCGTTACGACCCGCGGATTCGGCGACGCCTTAAAAATTGGCCACCAGGACCGACCGCACCTGTTTAAACTCCACATTCAAAAACGAGACGAACTCACCTCGCAAATTATCGAGGTCGACGAGAGGCTCGATGCCCAGGGAAACATTCTGCAAAATCTTGATGAAGATGAAATACGAAAACAACTTCAAAACGCAGCTGAGTCGGGGATGCAGACGCTGGCAATCTGCTTACTGCACTCGCATATCAACCCCGTTCACGAGCAGCGTATTGCGTCGATCGCTTCGTCAATTGCTTCGTCGATAGGCCTTGGATTTGAAAACATCTCCCTCTCATCGAATGTATCTCGCCTGGAAGGATTTGTATCGCGCGGCGACACGACAGTGGTCGACGCTTACCTAAGCCCGGTCATTCATCATTACATAGAATCCATCCGTAACTCCATACCCCAAGCCCGACTACATTTAATGACCAGCAGCGGCGGCCTCGTCAGCGCCGACGCGATCAGCGGCAAAGATACAATTCTCAGCGGACCCGCTGGCGGCGTGGTCGCGTGTGCTCATGTTGCACAACAAGCCGGTTACGATCGGGCCATCGGGTTCGATATGGGCGGCACCAGCACAGACGTGTGCCGCATTGATCCGCCGCCCGCGAGTTTCGAATACAGTAGCGAAACCGTCAAAGCGGGTGTACGCATTAAAACACCCATGCTGGCGGTTGAGACGGTAGCGTCTGGTGGTGGAAGCATCTGCGTTTTCGACGGACAAAAACTGACCGTGGGACCGGAAAGTGCGGGTGCGAATCCCGGACCCGCGTGTTACGGATCGGGTGGACCGCTCACCGTAACGGATATGAATGTTTATCTGGGACGGGTTGTGTCGGATCATTTTCCGTTTCAACTCGATCGTGCGATTGTCGAACATCAACTGCAATCACTATGCAGTCGAATTCAAAACGAAACAACCGTAGCTTATACCACCATTGAATTAGCAGAGGGTTTTCTACAAATCGCCAACGCGAACATGGCCTCCGCCATCAAAAGAATTTCGCTGGAAAAAGGATACGACGCCAGAGAATTTACGTTGGTGACTTTTGGCGGTGCGGGAGGTCAACACGCCTGCGCGATCGCCAACCTGCTGGGCATTCGCCGAATTTTGCATCATCCCCTGGCTGGCATTCTCAGTGCGGTGGGCATGGGCGTCGCTGATATCAAACGAATCGAAGAGCAGAGCGTGTCCATCACGCTGGACCCTAAGGCGGAGCAAAATCTCCGCGAGACTATTGCAAATTTGACCGATGCACTGCGACAATCATTGCGTGATGAGGGAGTTCATGAAGCGAGCTTGGCGGAGCCTGTCTGTTCGATCGATCTTTGTTACGCCGGCCAAAATACTCTGATCACTGTACCCGCAACACCGATTCAACATGCGCGGGAGCATTTTGAACAATCGCACCGCCAACTCTATGGCTACGTTCACGAAAACAGATCGATCGAAATTCGTGTAGCTCGCGTGGAACTTAAAGCGATGACGTCGCCGATGTCTATGAAGGTTGACAATGAACAACTATCACCAGACGCAGCCAATTTGCAAACACCCATGACGGTTCATGGTCAATCACGGGAAGTGCCTTTATATCAAAGAAAAAGCATATCGTCACGACAAAAAATATCCGGGCCTGCGATTGTGATCGAAGAGACCAGTACTGTGGTTCTCGACGAAGGCTGGGATGCGACCGTGGATGAATTGGGGAACCTTATCCTTTCGCCGATTCAATCATCGACAGAAAAATTGCATGAAACGGTATCGAGCGATGCAGACCCGATCCAGCTTGAATTGTTCAACCACCGTTTTCAATCCATCGCCACGCAGATGGGTACGACACTGAGACGAACCGCCCTATCGACCAACGTAAAAGAACGGCTCGATTTTTCCTGCGCCATCTTTACGCCGACGGGCGACCTGGTGGTCAATGCGCCGCACATTCCGGTTCATCTGGGCGGTATGAGCGATTGTATAAAATGTCTGATCGAGGATGTAAGCACTGGCGGACAAGCCGCCAGTGGCACCCGGAACTCGCAGCTACACGGAACCGGTAGCTTCCAATACAATTTTTCCCCGGGAGATGTGTACATCACGAACGATCCCTATCGTGGCGGGTCGCACTTGAACGATATCACCGTCGTCACGCCGATTCATGACGCCAACGGAAAAAACATTTTGTTTTACGTCGCTTCTCGCGCTCACCACGCAGAGATCGGCGGAACCAGACCCGGCTCCATGCCGCCCGATTCGACCTCGCTCGCAGAAGAAGGGGTTTTAATACGGACGTTTGCCTGGATCAAACAGGGCAAAGTTCAACAAGAAGCGATGCGCGATTTGTTAACTTCCGGGTTGTACCCGTCGCGCAATCCCGAAGAAAATCTCGCGGACATCGCCGCAGCGGTGGCAGCCAATCAGCGCGGCGTGCAGGAATTGCATACCCTGGTTGATCAATTCGGTGTCGAAACTGTTCATGGCTACATGAAACATATACAGAATGCCGCGGAAGATAAAATGCGAGAGGCACTTACAAAAATTCCCGACGGTGAATATCGTTTCCAGGATCAAATGGATGATCAGACACCCATACAACTGACCATTACGATGGAGCGAGGCCGGGCGAAGTTTGATTTTGAAGGAACCGGCGGAGTCCATCCAGGAAATTTGAACGCGAACCGCGCGATCGTGACCTCGGCGGTGATGTATTGTCTGCGATGTCTGATGGATGAAGAAATCCCGCTGAACGCCGGCGTTCTTGAGCCGATTGAAATTGTTCTGCCGGAATGTTTTTTGAATCCGCCCTTCGCCCACGATCCCACTAAATGCCCGGCTGTGGTGGGCGGAAATGTGGAAACGTCACAGCGAATTGTCGATACCATATTCGGTGCGCTGCAGTTGGTAGCGGCCAGCTCGGGAACGATGAACAATCTGCTCATGGGAGACGACACCTTTGGTTACTATGAAACCATTTGCGGGGGCAGTGGTGCGGGTGCGAATTTTGACGGCACGGACGCGGTACACACCCACATGACCAACACCCGATTGACCGATCCGGAAGTGCTCGAATCACGTTACCCGGTTCGACTGCTACAATTTTCCATCAGAGAAAATTCGGGCGGTTCTGGAAAACACCGGGGTGGAAACGGCGTCATTCGCACCTTGGAATTTCTTAAACCACTCGATGTTTCACTGCTGACGCAGCGCCGTCTTGTCGCACCGTATGGCCTGTGTGGCGGAGAAAACGGGAAGCCCGGTATGAATGTACTGCGTCGAAAAAACTCAACACAAGTTGAATCACTACAACCGATCACCCATATCCATGTCGAATCAGGTGACCAACTCACCCTCGAAACACCCGGCGGCGGTGGATATGGAACTGCGGCAGAATAAACGAATGAGCGCACAAATCCATTCCATTGAAAACCTGATCGCGACCGACCCCGGCCAACGAAATGTGTTCGCCCTGATGATCCCCAATCAATTGCAACGCGCCGCGGAGTCGCTTCTAACCGCAAAACGCGTCGGCATCGTCAGCGGTTGTTATATCCCAGCCGCTAATACTGGTGAAACCGACGGGCCACCCGGGGCGAAAGCACTCGGCGTTGCGTTGACCAAACTGGGCGTCGCGGTGGATTACATCACGGATGGGTGGAACATCCTACAGTTTGAAGCAATGTACATTGATCCGATTTTGGAGACGGAAAACTATCTCCAAGATTCAAAACCCTCGCATCTGGTTTCGATCGAGCGCATCGGCCAGGGTGTGGACGGACGTTATCGCAACATGCTCGGTGAAGATATTACATGTATGATCGCTCCGCACGACGAGCTTTTTCTATCCGCACAAGAGCACGGCATCGTGACAATCGGCATCGGCGACGGGGGGAATGAAATCGGTATGGGAAAAGTGTTTGCGGATACACTCGCCCACATCAAGCATGGCCGGGAGATCGCAACCGTCGTATCGACGGATTTGTGCATCGCAGCTGGCGTCTCCAACTGGGGTGCGTATGGATTGGTGGGCGCGATGTCTATACTTGCTCAAAAAGATTTGTTGCCCACGGTAGACGAAGCTGCAGAATCCATACAACAAATCGTATCGTGGGGTGCGGTTGACGGCGTGACTCATCGCAACGAAGAAACGGTCGATGGCATCTCGCTGTCGGGAAGTATTCAGATACTGGAGAGCATACGCAGACAGATCGCCCCCTCGCCCTTCAAATCAGAAACAAGCCTTCATGTAGGGATTTTGGGATATGGCCAAACCGGAAGAGCAGCCGCCCTGCTACTTCTGCAAAAAAACCATCGAGTTCGCGTCTCGGATAGATCTGACATCTCTTCACAAATAGCACCGGGGATCGAAGCCGTCGAAACTTCAAAACATACCGTTGAATTTTTTCAAGATTGTGATGTGGTGATCGCCAGCCCGGGCATCTCGCCGGAAAGCGAAATCATCGACGCGTTACATCGCAATGGCATTCCCCTCATGAGCGAAATGGAGATGGCCTATCAATTATCCGATCGGCCAATCGTGGCGGTCACCGGTTCGGTCGCATTCCTGGCCAAGGGCGTTTCGTTGGAAT
>CBDTZI010000246.1:0-5619 GCA_965364865.1 uncultured bacterium
TGCTTTAGCTTGCGCGGCTTATTAAAATTTAAAGAAAACAATAGAAAAACAAAACTTACATTAACGGAGATTACGTTTCATGGCAGCAAAACAAATAGCATACGATATGGAAGCCCGCGAGGCGATTCGACGCGGCGTTAAGCAGTTGGCCCGTGCGGTGAAAGCCACCCTCGGACCCTGCGGTCGCAATGTCGTCATTGAAAAATCGTTCGGCTCACCCACCGTCACCAAAGACGGCGTGACCGTCGCAAAGGAAATTGAACTGGACGACGCCTACGAAAACATGGGCGCACAAATGGTCAAGGAAGTCGCTTCCAAAACCTCCAACGTCGCGGGTGACGGCACGACCACCGCAACGGTCTACGCCGAAGCGATTTACGAAGAAGGTCTGAAAAACGTCACCGCCGGCGCCGAAGCGATGCAACTCAAACGCGGCATCGAAAAAGCCGTCGCAGTGGTCGTTGAGCAGTTCGACAAAATGAGCACGCCGGTCAAAGACGCAGCGCAGATCGCCCAGGTCGGCACCTGTGCAGCCAATCAGGACGAAAAAATCGGCAAGCAGATCGCCGACGCGATGGAAAAAGTCGGTAAAGACGGTGTCATCACCGTCGAAGAAGGCAAGACCCTCGAAACCACCGTGGATCTCGTCGAAGGCATGCAGTTCGACAAGGGATACCTGTCACCGCATTTCATCAACAAGTTTGAAAACCTGAGCTGCGAACTCGACAAACCCTTCATTCTGATCAACGAGAAAAAGATCAGCAACATCAAGGACATGATCCCCATTCTCGAAAAAGTTTCACAAGCCGGTCGACCACTGCTCATCATCGCCGAAGACATCGAAGGTGAAGCGCTCGCGACACTCGTAGTCAACAAACTGCGCGGCACCTTGCAGGTGTGTGCGGTGAAGGCACCCGGATTCGGCGATCGCAGAAAAGCGATGCTCGAAGACATGGCTGTGCTCACCGGCGGAACCGCGATCTTTGAAGACCTCGGCGTGAAGCTCGAAAACACGACGCTGGCCGAGCTGGGTTCTGCGAAAAAAGTTCGCATCGACAAGGACAACTGCACGATCATCGAAGGTGGCGGTGCGACCAAAGACATTAAGGGCCGCATTTCGCAGATCCGAAATGAAATCGATAACACCACCAGTGATTACGATAAAGAAAAACTCGAAGAGCGTCTCGCGAAGCTCGCGGGCGGTGTCGCTCAGATTAACGTCGGGGCTGCGACCGAAATCGAAATGAAAGAGAAAAAAGCACTCGTCGAAGACGCCCTGCACGCCTGTCGTGCAGCGGTTGAAGAAGGCGTGCTTCCCGGCGGCGGTGTCGCGGTGATTCGTGCTACAGATGCACTCAAATCGCTGGCGAAAAAGCTCAAGGGTGATCAAAGAACCGGTGTGGAAATCGTCTGTCGGGCGTTGACCGCTCCGATCAAGCAGATCGCCTCCAACGCGGGACTCGACGGCTCCATCGTGTGCCAGGAAGTTTCGCAAAACGATGATACCAATTACGGGTTCAATGCGATGACCGGTGATTATGGCGACATGATCAAGATGGGCGTATTGGTTCCGGCTAAGGTTGAGCGCGTCGCGTTGCAAAACGCCGCTTCAGTTTCTTCATTGCTGCTGACCACCGATTGCGTGATCAGCGAGATCAAGGAACCCAAAGCTGCGATGCCAGCTGGTGGCGGCGGCGGAATGCCTCCAGGAATGGGTGGCATGGGTGGCATGGGCGGCATGCCCGGCATGATGTAAGACACGACAAGAGTCGAAACATCGAAACATCGAATAATCGAAACGTCAAAATGTCGAAACGTCAAAATGTGGGGTGGCATGCCTCACGCTTGCGTGGGCATGATATAGATTGGGTGACATGCACAGTGCCACTGGCGGCTTGCCCGCCAGTGTCGCTCAGACGGCGTTTTGCGAATGAAGAGTTTTTAATTTTAATTTTAATTATGAATTATTAATTCAGAGTTCTTTTTTCCGAACTGCGCTGGTTTTATCCGAGACGCGCCCGTTAGGAAGCGGGGTGCCCCATTCTTGCGAAGCAAGGGTAGGGGACGGATACATGAATATGTAGCGTCGCCCCTTGTGGGCGGCGAATAATCAGAACCGCGCCCGTAAGGAAGCGGCCAGGACATAAATAACGTTTCGCATGAAGCGAAGCGGGTTATTGTTGGATGGAGTCTTATGGTGAAACCTAAATATAAATTGTATCCGCCGTGGATCGACCACGACACGCTGCATGGTCCACCGGATACGTTCGATGTTCAACGTACCTGTTCAGGTGACACCAGTTTGAGTGACATCATAAATGTCACCCTGACAAGAAGTAACAAGATTCAAAAAATTAAAGAGACGTAAACTCCACCCGGGTCAGCCTAGCACGCTGGCCCGGGTTTTATGATTATGCTGTCCATGCTAATATACATTACCAGTGATTGTTAAGAATGTTATATTTTCTGTAGAGTGAGATCAAGATGAATTATGCAGAGCAAATCGATAGTGCATTAGAAAATTTTAAGACAATTAATAAAAAAGAAGCAAAGAAACGACTTGAAAGTGAAATAACTACTGGTGAGCATTATTTGTCTGGATCGGAATATTTTGACCTACTATATAAATGTATGGATGCAATTGGCAGAAACCTAACAGATACGAGAATGTTAAATGTTGCAATACTTCAACAACGTGACATAATGAACAAAATAAATTCGATCGCGAGTCATTATCAAAATAAAGAAAACGCGCAGGACTGGCATCAAGAAATAATCGAATTAGAGCGTTTGCTTCATCAGTCATCGTTGTTTTCAGGTGCAATGGATGAGGAAGATTTGAAAGGGCGTACCGCAGAACTACGAAATAAAATCACTTCGTTGAATGAACTGGATAAACGATTGCACGATATGATTTCTCTTGCAGAAGCTTTGGAAGACAAGGTAAATGTATCTTCAGGTAAGGAAAAAGAAATAAAAGCTTTATTGGTTAATTCAACAACTTTTATTAAGGAATTGGAAAGCAATAAAGAAGTTGGACACGAACATTTAGAAGATATCAAGCGTATTGTTGATAATTCCAAAGAGAATAGTGATCAAATTGGCGCGTTGAGTGAAAAAATAAAACTTTTTTTTGAAACGGTTGATGAATATGACCGCAAGATAAAAGAAACTCAAAAGCATATTGGAGTGACGCGCGATCAAATTACAAAATTTTTGGATGATGCTCAAGTAACAAGGAAGCAATACGAAAGTGAAGTTATTAATTTGATAGAGATGGCGGTTGGGGCATCATTGTTTAAAGCATTTGGGATTCGACAAAAGCAACATGGTATATCGAAATGGGTATGGGCTGCAATGGTAGTTATTTCTATGTGTGCTTCTGTTACTTTTGCTTTTCACCTAGCAAATGTAGCAGGTGTTGTTGGAGGATATCAAGAATTAACCGCGAGCTTTTGGGTCAAATTATCTACTATGCCCCTTTTTGTTTTGGTAGTTATATTTTTCGCTAAACAGTACGCCATGTCTATGAAGTTTGAGGAGATTTACGCATTTAAATCTGCATTATCAATATCGTTAGAACCATACAAAAAACTTGTGATGGAAATGTTTGCTGATGAAAAACAGAAGCAGCACCTTGATTTTGTCGTTGAAACCATCAGGCAAATATATTCTCCAATAACAGTAGAGTTAGAAAAGGATTCCGACAGTGGTCACGTCCCAATAAAAGCTATTGAGCAAATCATGAAATTGTTCAATAGTCTACCGAAGTAAACTATTGAATATTTTCAAAACCATGTAAGGCTTTGTACGGTATTAGTCCCCGGGTGTGAACCCGGGGGATAGAAGTGCAGCCAAGTTGCCTTTCCCGCTCGAACGTGTGACACGCGAAAGCGTGTTTCATTACGGGTGCGAGAAGGGATTCACGCACCAGCAGTCTTTTTAAACAATCCACCAACGAAACTGCGCAAACGATTTATCCATCCGGTTTTGGTTGATGATATTTCGGGTGCGGGGGTTTGGGTTTGCGGCCGTCGCTCGCCAGCCTTCCAGCGTTCATAACGATGGGTCATGTAATAACCCGTCGAACAGACCATCTGCCGAGCGGTGCGACACCACACCTCATCCGTCATACCAAAATGACCGCCCTTCACGCTGGCGATGCTGTACACATGACCCACAAGTATATCCTCGTCGTAATCTAAAAAACCATTCTCACGCAGATAGCGACGACACCAGCGCACCCCGCCACGCGCACCCATACTCTTACGAAATTTGCTCAGCGTCTCCTTACGCTCCACCAACACAATACTCATCATTAACGATTCCATAAACGAACGCGATTCATTGATCGCGGCGTGCCAGTATCCATCCTTAGCTGTGCCGTCCGACTGCTGCGCATGATAGTACAGCGTTTTCAGATCAAGCTCGGGATACTTTGATAACGCGGGCAACAGTAACGACAACTGCTCATGCGAAACAGCTGGCTGAATCAAGATGGGATGATGATTCAATTGATTCATCACGCCCAATCGATCCGGCTCAGGCAGCGTAACAAAGCTGGCCATCCGGCTATTACCGTTCGTCGTATTCGGATTCATCGTATTCGCGTTCATCATTATCCTCTCAACTATTTTTTATTTACCCGCCGTTTGCGGTCTGATTTAAGTTCACCATGAAGATCTCGTTCCCATTCACTCAGCGCGGGTATGACCATGATCCGGTCGAGGCACAGCGTCACCACGTTCAACATTTCGTTACGGTTTCGCTTCGCCAGATTGATTTGAAGTTTCACCGGCATCTTGCGGGTCGTGTAAGAATCCGCACCCGGAACCTGATCGATCAGTTTTTCGCAACCGAGATGTTTCAACGCTTCAACCAAAACGCTGAACAGCGCGCCGTGATTGGCTGACCATAAAAATTCGATGAGTTCATCCTCGTCGGCGTCCACCCATTCATAGTCCGCCGCCCCGGGAATCTGGAGCAGGATCGCCACCGCATCAAAATAGCCGCCCAGCCAATGACTGATTTCTTCGAGTTGTTTCATGCGTGCGCGAAAGACGATGGGCAGCTTGTCACTGAAATGAACAAGGTTGCAGACCTGATACTCTTTATCGCCTTCCTGATGATGGACCGGTTCCAGCATGATTTTTGTTCCTTTTTAAATTCGTAATGTGCGCAGAAGGTGGGCATAAAAAAGCAGACACCACTCAATGCACTAAGGGCCGCGTACTCACCATCAAGCGATAACACAACCCCCGCACACCGAGCAGTGTCTGCATTACGATTGTAAGCGCAGACCCTGACCCGGGCGAGGTGTCTTGTCGCAATCCCTATGAAAATGAGTAGAAGAACTCATAGGGTGATGGTGAGTATGCCAAGACAATTCATTCTCATCCAGCCATATCTGTTCGAACGTATGGCGTTTTATAGTCGCCAGACGCGGTTAATGGCCGGATGCTATGTTTTCTATATAATACCACATGGATTCAGGTGCGTCAAGTATATTTTGTATCATAAATACAAAATTAACTTATGGAGATGTAATTTATGATCGCCATCAAGCTCAGAGAGGCCATGCAGGCGTATAAACGCAATCATGGTGAAAAAATGACCTAT
>CBDTZI010000247.1:0-5597 GCA_965364865.1 uncultured bacterium
TTAGCTTGCGCGGAGTAAAGAAAAGTTTGCTTAACAACAATACCGCACAGCCGCGCAGACTGAAGTCTGTGGCTCAGACGGTAAAGGGATAATAAATAATATTTTCAGGTTTTAATCATGGCTAAACAACATGTTGTCGTCGTGGGTGGCGGGCTGGCTGGATTGGCGGCGACCATGAAACTCGCCGAGGCGGGCATCCACACTTATTTAATCAGTATGGTCCCGGTCAAACGATCACACAGCGTTTGCGCACAAGGCGGGATCAATTCGGTTAACGAACTGACGCGCCAACAAGGTGACACCGAATGGCACCATCTCGACGACACCCTTTACGGTGGAGATTTTTTGCAGCATCAACCGCCAGTGAAGGAAATGTGCGACTGGGGCCCCCGCGTGATCAATCTGCTGGATCGATTGGGTGTTCCCTTTAACCGTACGCCCGAAGGGTTGCGCGATCAGCGTCGATTCGGCGGTACGATGTTTAAGCGCACCGCGTTTGCCGGTGCGACGACCGGACAGCAGATGTTGTACGCGTTGGATGAGCAGGTGCGTCGATGGGAAGCGGAAGGCCTCGTCGACAAGTTTGAATACTGGGAATATCTTGGACCGATTCTCGACGAAAACAACACCTGTCGCGGCGTGGTGGCGCAGGACATGTTCAGCATGGAAATTCGCCCTTTCGCAGCCGATGCGGTGGTGATGGCTACTGGCGGTAACGGATTGATTTTTGGCCGAAGTACGATGTCGATGATCTGCACCGGTGGCGCAGCTGGCCGAACGTATAAGGCCGGCGTTAATTATGCCAACGGCGAGTTTATGCAGGTTCATCCGACCGCGATTCCGGGTACAGATAAACTTCGACTGATGAGTGAAAGCGCTCGCGGTGAAGGCGGCCGGGTGTGGGTTCCCAAAAAACCGCAAGACACTCGCGATCCGATGACCATTCCGGCGGCTGAACGATATTACTTCCTGGAAGAACGATACCCCAAGTATGGCAATCTGGTGCCTCGCGATATCGCGACGCGTGAGATTTTTGACGTTTGCGTGAACGACAATTTGAGCGTGGAAAAAGGTCGGCTATGCGTCTATCTCGATCTGACAGAGTTGACGACGGACACCCACAACAAGCTCGAAGGCATTCTGGAAATATACGAAAAGTTTCAGGGGGTTGATCCTCGTACCACACCGATGAAAATTTTCCCGGCGGTCCACTATTCGATGGGTGGATTGTGGGTCGATTATGAACGACACAACCAGACGGGCGGATTGGTAGAGGGTTCAACCCGAAATCAACACAGCAACGTGCCCGGCATTTTTGTCATTGGCGAAGCGGACTATCAATATCACGGCGGGAACCGGCTCGGCGCCAACTCGCTACTCAGTTGCGTTTTTTCCGGTTTGTTTGTCGCACCGTCCATCGAAAACTGGCTTCACGCACTACCCGATGGCAGCGCAGCCGACTGTGCTGTGTCGCTGTTCGATCAGGCGGTGGTGCCGCACAAAGATCGATTGAAAGAATTGATCGACAATCAGGGTGATGAAAATCCATACCTGCTTCATCAGGAGCTGGGTGAGTGGATGACACGCAATGTCACGGTGGTAAGAAACAACAAGGATTTACAGGAAACGCTCGATAAAATTGCGGAGTTTGAGGCACGATATAAAAACATCAAACTCTCCGACAAATCCGACTGGACGAACCAGAATTTGAGTTTCGCCCGCGCACTGGATGACATGATCACCATGGCCGGTGTCATTACGAAAGGCGCATTGATGCGGGATGAATGTCGTGGCGCCCATTACAAACCGGAGTTTGATATCGCCTCGCCGGATGCGGATGAGCCGGATGCGCTTCGCAAACAGGCGACGGAGTGGTGTAAGGTGTTCAAGAAAAAAAGTGACAAATGGCTTCAAAGTACAATCGCAAAATATACTCCTGACGGCCCTGAAATGAGCTATGAGACCGTAGATACGACGTTAATTCCGCCTCGACCTCGAACGTATGGCCTCAAGGGTGCGGAAATTATTGACGAAGTCTGGAAAGAGATGAAACATGAACCCGCTTCAGCATCGGATGATACAATCGCGGTATAACAGGAATAATCCATGACGCAGAAATTCCAGGTCAAAATTAAAAGACAAGCCACCCCGCACGACGGGTCACACTTCGAAACGTTTACGCTCGAACACGAAGTCGGGATGAACATGACCACGGTCTTGCAGCGAATCGCCGCCCATCCCGTCACCGACGATCAGCACGACACGACCCCCGTAGCGTATGACGCGTGTTGCCTGGAGGAAGTTTGCGGCGCGTGTACGATGGTGATTAACGGCAAAGTTCGCCAGGCGTGCTCCGCTTTGATTCACGAGTTGTTGGCGGAATCTAGTGGTACGATTGAAGTTTCGCCTATGACCAAGTTCCCGGTTGTGCGTGATCTGGTGGTGAACCGCAAGACGATGTTTGAATCGCTGAAAAAAGTGAAGGCCTGGGTGCAAGTAGATGGTTATCACGACATCGGCAGCGGGTCTCGCATCACAATTCCACAGCAGGAAGAGGCGTATCCGTTGTCGCGATGTATGACTTGTGGTTGTTGTGTGGAAGCGTGTCCACAGTTTAACGATCGATCAGACTTTATCGGTCCGGCAGCTATTTCTCAGGCGATCTTGTTCAACGCCAATCCCACGGGGGCGAGCGATAAAGACAACCGACTGGAAATCGTTTCCGGTAAGGGCGGAATTGTGGATTGTGGCAACAGTCAAAACTGTGTGAAGGTCTGCCCGAAGGATATCCCGCTAACCGATTCCCTGGCCAAAGCCGGCCGCGATACCACTTTATACAAGATTCGACAGTGGTTCGGACGATAACTCCCATATCATCCTATACTAGTAACCTCATTGTAATGTCCGGGGTTATGTCTCTCTTTACGCAAGGGTTTGATTGTGATTACAAAACGATCGCTTTTTATCGCGTCCATTCTTTTCGTATCGCTTTGTGCGATATCGTTTTCCAAACCTCTTGATCCCAACAACCCACCACACGGCCTGTTTAATGACGAGTGGCTGGAAATATATATGGGGGGTCAAAAAATCGGCTACGGACATTTCAAATATGTTCGTAAAGGGGATCGCATACATACCTATTCCATCCAGAAAATGTTAATCGGCCGAGTAGACCAGCCGGTCGAAATCAACATGACCCAACGCACCACCGAAATGATCAATGGGGTGCCGATCAGTTTTGAAGGTGAGTTGGTCGCGTCCCTGTTTAACACTTCCACCCGGGGAAAAATTGCCAACGGAAAAGTCGAAATCGTAAGTTCGCAATTTGGCATGGAACAGAGAAAAACTTACGACTTTCCCGATGGCGCGGTGATGGTCTGGGGGTTGTATCGAGAATCACTATTACGCGGGTTCAAACCGGGCACCACTTATACCATCGCCACCTACACGCCCGAATTGCGGCCTGACGGCGCGATCGAAACGATCACGACCATCGGCGACTGGGAACAGGTCATGATCAAAAACAATATTGTTCAGGGTCAGCGCGTTACGGTGCAGATGAATTTGCCGATGGCTTCGATGGAGATGATATCCTGGGTGGATCAAAATGGATCGCCCATCAAAATGAAAGTTCCCATGCCGGGGTTGGGGGATATGGAGATGATCGTCACGGATCAAAAATCCGCGATGGAGGATTTTGTTCCGCCGGAAATGTTCATGACCACCACGATCAAAGCCAATCGAAAAATCAATTCCCGAAGCGCACAGCTCATTCGTTATCGCATCCGTCCGAAAAACCATACCGACAAACTCGTAAACGAACTCAAACAGATGCCCGCGGGTGGTATGCAATCGGTCACGGTGAAAGACGATGGATCCGTAATCGTTACGCTGACTCGTCAGCCACATGAAAAATCGCCCAACCCGACCGCCCCCATCGATCCGGCGAACATGTCGGACTATCTCGATTCCAACCTGATGATGAACATCGACGACCCGGAACTCATCAAACTCGCCCAAAAAGCAGCGGGGAAAGAAAAAAATCTCTACAAACTGGGCGATCAGCTGCGAAAATTCGTCACCGATTACATTCAAACCAAAAACCTCAACATCGGCTTTGCCACCGCCAGTGAAGTTTGTCGCACGCGCGAGGGAGATTGTAGCGAACACGGCGTGCTGTTAGCTGCGTTGGGTCGTCTACATGGATTACCCTCGCGGGTGGTCGTCGGACTGGCGTATGTACCGATTTTCGGCGGTCAAAACGATATTTTCGGGTATCACATGTGGACACAGTTCCATATTGACGGTCGATGGGTGGATTTTGATGCCGCCCTGCAAGAATCCAGCTGCAGCCCGACACGGATCGCGTTTGCGACCTCCTCTTTAAAAAACGTGGGATTGGCTGACCTCAGCCTTCCATTGATCTCCAAAATCGGGGCGATTGACATCGATATCTTCGAAATCCAAGAGTCTCGCCGTCCATAAATCAGTATCATTCGCTGATTTTTAACCCCAAACCTTTGCAATAGCAGAAATTGTTACTAAAATGGGTAACCCCACGCGTGAGGGTTGTTTACCATGCTAGCTGATATCACGCGAACAGCAGCCTGCAAGGGGTCGAACCGCCCGACGTGACGAATGCCTTTGGGAGTCATGAAGATTTCCGGCGGTAGCACCTGAGTGACAGCGCAGGCAAAAGCGTGCGGCTCGGAGTCGTCAGAGATGAACGGCGAAGCGGTTCCCCGGACCCACCCGTATCCTCTATTAATTTTGGATAACCGTAAGGAGTAAGACGTGACACAAAATAGAATATCTCCCGCTGCATTATTTATTTTACTGATCCTCAGTGGTGCGGGTTGGATTGTATTGTCTGGTATGGGCGGGCAAGAAGTTTTTGAAAACGAAGTTTCACTCCATCTGGAACGCGCTCGAAGAATTCTCGACCTGCACAGTGCCGAGTTAGAATATCAATCGCAACTGGTTGAACAGTTTAAGAACCTCGATCTTGAACGGGTTGATCCTGATGATCTTTCCGAGGAAGCGCTCGACGATTACCAGGAAATTCATACGCGTCTATGGGAAAATTTTCAGCCGATCGACTGGCAGGACAATCCACGAGCCGCTCGTGCGAATTACAGCAACCTGACCAACCAGATGGATCAGGGTCGTAACAGCCGGAAAAATTTACTCAAAGACAATCAAAAACTATTGGCTCAGGCTCTTAACGCAGTACACGAAGCCAAGGCTGTGGAAATCGGCGACCAAAGCGGCCGCAATCACGCCGAAGTCGGTCGTCTGGAAGCGTTAATCCAGTACCACATGTCATTGTCAAAACGTGTCAGTGCAACGCTACTTCGCGTGGAAGCCATCCCCTACCGACGAAATTTGATTAACGCGGTGCTGCAAATGAACGACGCACAACCCGCGAAAACTTTTGTCGCCGACAGCCAAATTGACCAGCAGATCGATCTGTTGAAAGAAAAAATCGAACAAACGCGATCCGATCTTGCTCAACAGCGTCGTGCAATAAGAGAGCATGATCGAACCATTGGTGACCTGCAAAGTCGCGTAACCGATGCGAAAAACAAACGCGAGGG
>CBDTZI010000248.1:0-5587 GCA_965364865.1 uncultured bacterium
CGAACAAATAATAGGAAACCATTTGTGTGTAGGCTAACCCGCCGACGTGGTCGAGTTTCGCGCCGTCGTAAATCGCCCGCCACAATAAGATGGTGGTAATGATGGGGATGAATCGCAGGAACGTGGAGAGAAAAAAGTCGGCCCGATAGACCAGCCTCTCCGACGCCGCGATTCGAAACACAACCCAGTATTTACCCATGACCGGTATCCTGTAGTGGTTGAGATTCCATCTCTTCACCAAACAGCCGGCTGATGACTTCTTCAATGGGCGGTTCTTCCACGCTGATGTCGTCAATGGCGTATTGCGATAACAATTTTCCCGCCTCGTGAGCGATGGATTCGCGCGGCAGTCGCAGCGATACATTGGGTGGCTGCAAATCAATAATTTCGCCGAGGTCTTCAATGCGATCGGGCATGACCCCGTCGTGAAAACGTAGCGTGAGAATTTTATAATCGGCGAAGCGCTGAATAATATCGCTGAGCGGCCCGTCGTGAATCATTTTCCCATGGTTGATCACCATCACCCGGTTACACAACGCCTCGATATCCTGCATGTAATGACTGGTGAGCAGCACGGTCACTTTTTTATCGCGGTTGTACTCGCGCAAACACTTGCGGATGTTCGTCTGGGCAACGACATCCAGCCCGATGGTCGGTTCATCCAGAAACAAAATACTCGGCGAATGCAGCAGCGCCGCGATCAACTCCATTTTCATCCGTTCACCCAGACTCAGCTCACGTACCGGCTGATTAATCAAATCCTTGACTTGCAGTAAATCGGTGAGTTCGTCCTGCACTTGTGCAAAGGAGTGATCGTCAATGGTGTAAATTTCTTTATGCAGTCGAAAAGATTCCGCAGCGGGCAAGTCCCACCAGAGTTGATTTTTCTGACCCATCAGCAATGCAAACTGCCTGCGATAGGCGTTGTGTCGTTCGTGTGGAATAAAATCCAACACGCGAACCGTGCCCTCGGTTGGATAAATCAAACCGGACAACATTTTAAGTGTCGTTGTTTTACCCGCACCGTTGGGGCCAAGAAAGCCGACCATCTCGCCCGGCTCTATGTCGAAGTCGATCCCGTCCACCGCGTGAATGTGTTTGTATCGACGTCGGAACAACGCCTTCACGGACGCCGTCAATCCCTGCGGCTTGCGATGAACTTTATAGATTTTTTTCAGGTTTCGTACTTCGATTGCGGACATTGTATCTATCGTAACAGCCTGCCACATTCACGAAAGGGGGATTATCTTTATTTCTGTTTTTCTCATACAATACAAGGCTTCCATGTTTACCTTGATTGAAAATTATACGGGACCGATGGCCGGTGTTGCGACATCGTTGTTGTGGACGGTTACTTCTTTGTTTTTTGCCGCGGCCGCCTATCGACTGGGCACGACGGTGGTCAATTCCACGCGCATCCTGTTCGCCATCCTGCTGCTGGGCGCCACGCATCTGTTGACGACCGGCTCGCTTTTCCCCGAGGCTACAACAGAGCAGGTCGTTTATCTCGCATTGTCGGGTGTGATCGGTTTGAGTATCGGCGATCAGGCGCTATTCACCGCGTTCGTCTATATTGGCCCGCGAATGGCCATGTTAATCATGACCGCTTCACCGTTGATGGCCGCGCTTTTTGGGTGGATGGTGCTGGGTGAAAGTTTGCACGTCTATGCGTGGTGTGGGATGACCATGACGCTGGGCGGAATCGCCTGGGTAGTTATGGAACGACCCGAGAAGCAACTGCATGTCGATCCCGGCCACCGATGGGCGGGTATTTTGTTGGCCCTGGTGGGAGCGGCCTGTCAGGCTGGCGGATTGTTACTCTCCAAACAGGGGATGGGTCACGGCGTCGTGGATGAGGCGCATCGCATGTCTCCACAGGCTGCGACGTTTGTACGTATGTCTTTCGCGGGGTTGGGGATGATTCCATTTCTGGCCGTGTATGCACAACGGGAACGAAAAAGACGAGCTGCGGGTTTGTTGCGTAAACGCAGGGGTTCGCCGCGAGCGGGTTTGATCTTTACCTTGAGCGGTGCGGTGACGGGTCCGTTTCTGGGCGTTTGGATGTCACTCGTCGCTGCCGATCGTTCACCGTTGGGTGTGGCGCAGACCTTGTGCAGTATGGCTCCGATATTTTTATTACCCACGGTGTATTTTTTGCACAAGGAGCGGCTTTCCCTGCGTGCCATCATCGGAGCGGTGATCGCCGTCGCAGGCTCGACACTTCTTTTTATTCAACCCGGTTGACTCAACGGAAAATTTACCTTTCAAAATATGGGAATTGGGGCTGCCAATACCGTTTTGGGGCGGAGAAATACGCAATTTTTTTCTGGCATTTGATGGTGGGTTGTGGTAACATGTAGGCCATAATGCACTCGGCGTGTTCGTAAATAAAAATCGAGGTCGAACATCTCCCTATTTGATCGTGATCCCGTGTGGTTATCGCAGCCCGTGACGGATGAAATTTATGATAGCTGTGTTTCAAATCAATACTTTTCATGAAGAGTCAATAGAGATGAATCTCAAACGATACCCCAACCGCAACCTATTCTCAGCCATGTTGACTCTCGTTGTTTTTGTTACGCATTTTCACGCATTGCAACAAACGTGCTTCGCCTGCGACGTCGCCAACGAAACAAGCTGTCAAGTATACGATGGTTATGGCGAATCGGCGATCAGTGATTGGGGTTACGGTTTATTCGTTGCGGATGATTTTATTCCGTTGAGTGATACGATCAGTTCGATCGGTGTATGGGGAGCCTATGTCGATAACCAATTGCAATCCGCTCCACAATGTGCAGATCAGGTTGTGGATTCATTTAACATACGTGTGCTCACGAATAGTAATGATAATGATTTACCACAATGGCAAGTTGAATTCACATATACAATTGCCACACGTACTCCTGTTGAGAACAGCGACGTATTTGAATATCAGCTTGCCTTGGATGAAACGATTCCTGGTTTGCAGTTAGACGGTAGAAAATATTGGATCGAAGTAGCCAACGATCTTTGGGAATATTCCGATTGTCACTGGGTATGGTCACAGATTGATCCAATAAATCCTGGAAATCAATTCAGCGTGCAAGAAGCATGGGGAGATTACAATCTCTTGTCTGGTAGGACGAAGGATCATTCCTATTGTTTAGATATTGATTTTACAACGCCCACTATACCGATCAAACCCTGTTGCACATGTGCTGATGGCGTTTGTGCGATGACGACTGTCGAAGATTGTCAGCTTGTGGATGGACAGTGGTACCTTGATGCAACAGATTGCAATGAGATTAACTGTACAGCTGGCCCTCCCGTGAACGACAGTTGTGAAAGCGCTATTGACGCAGCCGATTTTTTAAGCCGCCCATATACGAATAGTTTCTGTGCTACGACTGATGGATATAACCCGGTATTGACAGAAAACGGCAATCAATCCATTGGTCATGATTTGTGGTATTCCATTACAACATCAGATGGATGTGCATTAGCGATATACATAGATTTTTATTCGCTACATGATTCAGTGATCGCAATTTATTCTAACGGTACTTCTCAGTGTCCCTGCCCGACAGACGAGCAAACGCATCTGCAATCTTTTGTTGTAGGTCATGGCGAATCTCTATTGGGAGTTGAAGATCGAACATATCATGAATTTTATGTTGAAGCCAGGCGAAATACATGTTATCTGATTCGAGTAGGCGGTGACTTGGCCGGTGTTTCGCAGGGTCTAGGTTACTTAGCTGTTGGCGAATCACATGGTGATATATTTTCTTTTCCACCCATGCCTGATACGGACGGTCCAGGTACTTTTTCCTGTGATGAGTGTAGCGTAGATATTGGACAACCATGTATGGTGTGCAGCGGTGGATCGCGAGATAGGCAATTGTGTCTGAATGATCTGGATTGCAGCGGTGGAGGTGAATGCGTAGTTGACGATACAGTTTGCAACGGAGGCTTTTGCACACTGCCGTATACATGGCCAAAAGATCGTTATATCGGTTTGAAGGGGCCTCCCTTTATGGCTGGTGTATCTATTGCAATGCGCGTCAAGATGATTGACGTGAGAGATCATCCAGAGTGTAACGATCAGATTCGTTGGGTGGGTCTACCGATAGAGTATTGTGAAAATTCCAACTGCTCCTCAAGCTTTCACGCGTCTCAATTACAAGATACGCCATACTTCACGGATTGGTCTTTATACGATTCCTTTCATATCTATGGTGATGAAATCATCCCTGAATCACGATATGCCTTGCAAGCCATCGATGAATATTCATACAACGATCCCAACATGAATGAATGGTGGTATTCATTCCCAATGACCGTCCAAACCGGCAAGTGGGGTGATGTCGTCGCTCCGTTCGATCGATTCACCTCTTCATCACAACCGAGTATTGCAGACATTTTAGCCATCGTTGACAAGTGGCTGGGCGAGTTGGAACCGCGAAAGGCGCGCGCACAACTTCAGCCGCAAATTCCGAATCCCAGTGCGGATGTCGGCATCGCGGACATCCTCAAAGCCGTCGACGCCTGGCTGGGCAGCCCCTATCCCTACCCGATCGATTCGTGTGTCCCGTGATGGGAATCCACCTTTAGGAGTGGTTTGTGATGCGTCAAATCAAAAATCAGAAAACTGTCGTTTTGTTCGTGTGCGCGGCGATGACCCTATCTTTATTGGGGTGGGTTCATGCAGAAACCAAACGGCCCTCTACCCGCGTAATCACCAACTCAAAAAGCATATCCAAAGATGAAACTGCGCGTACACCCCAACGCCATTTTCTGCGGCGGGAGGTTCTGTCGGATCGGTCGCAGGTGATACGTTTTGGAAAAATACCGGCGACCGGTTATCCAACGGCGGAAACAGTGGTGGTAGATTATCGCGACGACGAGCCTTCGCGTATGAGGCTTCGTGGTGAACTTACCGGGCCAATGCCCACAGCCGGGCAGATGTCGAAAATTTCAAGCGGCGGCAGCATTGCGGCGGACGGCTGTACGTACGATATCGAATGTGACGACGGCCATCCGTGTACGCAGGATATTTGCGATATCGTCCTCGGCGGGCCAGTGGGAACGGGAACATGCGTCATTATAGTTTTACCCAACGGTGACGTCGGCGAATGCGATGACGGTCTGTTTTGTAATGGTCAGGAAACCTGTCAGGGTAGTGACGAACTCACTCCGGGCACATGTACAGCCGGTGCAATTCCCTGCGTAATCGGTGAATCTTGCAGCGAAGACTATCAATGTCATCCGACTTGCGCGCTGGATTCGGATTGTGACGACGGATTGGGATGCAACGGTGAGGAGACCTGTGTTAGCGGAGCGTGCATCGTTGGCGAAAATCCCTGCGGACCCAATGCGGATTGTTTGGAGGTCGTTTGTCAGGGTTGTGGTCCGCAATGTCATAACAGACGAGCTTGTGATGATGATACCGACTGTATTGGTACTCTTGGTGAGATAGGTACATGTACAGGCGGGTTAACTTGTTTCATAGGCCGATGTTGCATCACTTCTGATGGCGGGGTTACCTATGATTGTAGCGTCGCAAAAAAAGCTGCTTGTAGCGGCCTCTGGTATACGGGTGACGGAGGTC
>CBDTZI010000249.1:0-5586 GCA_965364865.1 uncultured bacterium
TTGGCCTGCTCGATGAACCATGCAGGATCATAAGGGTCATGTTGAGGCGCGGGGCAGATGACGCTGGCGGCGATTTCACCAAGTTGGATGACTCCGGCGAATTCTGATGCCTGCGGATGATTGTGTCGATCGCGAAAAACACAGATGGGCTCGCGTATTGATGCTGGTATTCCCCACATTTCAAGAACTTGTGAACCCATCGTTGCATAGGATTCTGAAAATTTTTCTTGTTCCAGTTCGGGTAAGTCCATCGGAATTTTTTTCGCGGTTTGTAGAATCTGATCATATTCTTCGGGGCATGCACGCGCGAAAACCGATTGCCCGATCTGACTGAGCAAACCCACGACAAACGCTTCGTCCGGTGCACATGTTTTGGTGTTGTTGGAGAGCACTCGAGCCGCTACCCCGCACGCTAGGGAGTGTAAGGCAAAGTAATTTCGATCAAAATGTTTGCAATTTATTTTTGATCCGGTGGATAAGACTGAAAAAGAAAGCGCCATCAGCTTTACGGACTTCATACCCATCAACACAACCGCTTGTTCCAGTGAAGTGACTTCTTTGGCTACGCCCGCCAGCGGCGAGTTTATAAATTGTAAAATCTTGGTCGCCAAATCCGAATCCATGGCGATGGTTTCCGCCACATGCTGGATGGTGGTGTCGGGGTTACGAGAAAGGTCCAACAAGCGTACCACAACAGCTGGTGGGGTAGGTAGTCGACCGCTCTGTTCCAATCTTTCAATCAAGGTCATTTTATGGGTTGAATCGGTCAATGTTGATATCTCTTTGTGTAGGGTGAGGATTGCGCGAGTAATACTGGTCCCGTCTATAAGTATATATTTCGTAGGTATTTGCCCTATCTACTCTTCTTGAATAAATTCTGACGTTTATTCTACTACTCCTACACTAGATATCATCGGATTGAGGATGACGGTTTATTAGTTGATTGTCGTTCCGCTAATTGATGATACCGTCCGAAAATGTGCGACTGGGTATTGTTATCATGGTGAATACTTCAGAATAAATGTAGTGAAGTCCCGTTTGCATGGCACATATGATTCATACCATTGACAAGTTTAATCGCAACAATTGAGTGTGTTTGGGTCAGGAAGTTGGAGCCTGGTTTTCTCAGAGATGAGACCCGAGTGAAAGCCGGGTGATAACACGTTTCAAAAACGGACGTTGAGAGATGTACAAAAACGGAGGAGGAGGGATTCGAACCCCCGAGACCCTTTCGAGCCTAACGGTTTTCAAGACCGTCGCCTTCAGCCGCTCGGCCACTCCTCCGGTTGTATTATTTAGGTGCCAGTCTGTGAGCAAGCCACATTAGTCTGCGAAATAAAGCCGTGCAGGCTAAAGCCCGCGGCTCAGTTACGCACGCGTAAGCACAAGACGTTAACCAACGATCACTTTACAGTCAAGATTGATCAGAAGCTGGACGTTTGGCTTATCTTAAATATACGCCCTTTTTTCGTTTCCTGATCCTGTGTGACGCATTGCGTGGCGATCACTTCGACACTAAATCCTTGTGATTCTGCCAGTGTGGAAAATTGATCCGCTACGCTGCGATTTGGGTCGGATATGAACGCGACTCCGTCTGGAGCCATCAGCCATCCCAGACATTTCAAGATCGGCTCGTGATCGACTCGTTGATAGAGAACATCGGCTGCGAACACCCACGAGAAGGGTTGATTCATTTTCGGCTCATGCCAGTTCAGCGTTTCGAATTGATGAATATCAACATCGTTCTGCGAGGCGTTGTAATTGGCGAATTGTAATGAGTATTCTTCGCGATCGGTCGCGAGCATCCGCCAGCTCAATTTCGTTGCGATCATCGATACCAGTCCCAGCCCGCACCCAATCTCAATCGCCGATCGACCCGCACCATCACCCATCTGAACAATATAGTCAGCCAGCATGATCGCAGCTGGCCAAAGTTCCAGACCATACGGCGCTCGGTCTTCTTCAGTAAACTGCTGAGCAAATTTCGGATCGTCCAACAGATCAGCCGGGTCTTTCAAGGCAGCGATGGTGTATGTGGATGACGCGACCGTAAATTCTTGCGTGATCACGGGTAGGTTGCGAAAACGGGGTCGTCCGTCTACCCATTCAAATGGCCAATCTTTTTGCATGATTCGGTAAGTTTGACCGCTTTTTGAATATGTGCAACGTCTACATGCGTCTGATCAATGGCGTGAGAAGGGATTCACGCACTTACGAGGTATTATTGAAGTTATGCAACGTCAATACACTACTATTAGTTTCCAAACCCCGGGTTCCCAATCACCGATACTGCGATTATAGTAACCGCGAATTCTGGAATTTCTGGAAATCCGCGCCGGAGAATAAATACTTTTATTCCAGAATCGAATTCTCGATCAGAGACCATTTGTACTATGCGTGAATTTTCGGTTCAATCGATTTTGCTGGGTATTGTGATCGGTGTCGTGCTGGGTGCGGCCAACGCGTTTGTTGGTTTGCAGGTGGGCATGACGATTAGTGCTTCGATCCCGGCGGCCGTCATGTCACTGTTGATTCTGCGCACCTTCCTCAAACGCGGAACACTCCTCGAAAGTAATATGGTGCAGACGGTGGGTTCCGCCGGAGAAAGCATCGCGACGGGGATGATCTTCACATTGCCCGCACTCTTTATGCTGGGTGAAGAACCAGCCTATCTGGAAATGGTGATCTGGAGCGGAATCGGCGGTTTGCTCGGCGTTTGTTTTATGGTTCCTCTGCGTATGGTGTTGATTGTCAGGGAGCATGGAAAATTACCCTACCCCGAAGGGATTGCCTGTGCGGAGGTTTTGGAATCGGGTGAACGTAGCAGCGGCGGAGCGAAATCGGTTATTGTCGGAACCATCGTTGGCGGTGTTTATTATTTGATCAGCTCACTGGGCTTTTGGATGAGCACTGCGGTTGTCTCGTTAAAAAAAGTTCGAACCGAGTTTCAACTGGATTCGTCGCCCGCACTGTTGGGCGTGGGATTTATTCTTGGTGCTCGACTGGCTGCCTACATGTTGGCCGGTGCGATTCTTTCGTGGTTTATTTTGATCCCCGCGATCAGCATGTTTGGCTCATCGAGCACATCACCGATCGAAACACAAAACGATCTGCTGATTTCAAACATGTCCCCCCAGGATATCTGGTCAAACTATATTCGATACATTGGTGCGGGAGCGGTCGCGGTGGGTGGGTTGATATCGCTGTTCAAGAGTTTCCCTACGATCGTTTCATCTTTTCTACATGTGTTGAGCGGTATGTTTTCCCGCTCGAAGGGGATCAAAAAATCGACCGAAAAGGATTTTCCCTTTCCGCTGCTCATTTTGATCGTAGCGGGTTTGGCTTATGCGATGTGGCAGATCGACGCGGTGAAGATCGGCCCCGTCGGATCGGTGATTGTGATTGTGTTTGCGTTTTTGTTCGTGACGGTTTCTTCCCGACTCGTCGGGCTGGTGGGCAGTTCGTCCAACCCCATCTCAGGTATGACCATCGCAACGTTGCTGGCGACTTCATTGATCTATAAATTTTTCGTAATGGGTGACGTAGCCGACATGACGCCCGAAGGCTTAACGGCGATGAAAGTGACGTGTCTTTCGGTCGGTGCGATTGCCTGTGTTGCGATCAGCGTAGCCGGCGACACTTCGCAGGATTTGAAAACCGGATTTTTACTCAAAGCCACTCCATATAAACAGCAGGTCGGCGAAATGATCGGCATTATTACTTCAGTGATTGCGATCGCCGGGGTGATCCTGCTGTTGAACAAGAGTCATGGGTTTGTGCAATCGCCGGAGCATCCACATCCGTTTCCCGCTCCGCAAGCCAACATCATGAAAATTCTGGTCGAGGGTGTGCTCGGCGGGCAGGTGCCCTGGACGCTGATCATGATGGGCGGAGCCGCGGCGGTAATCGTAGAGATGTTGCGAATTCCTTCGCTGCCGTTCGCAGTGGGGATGTATCTTCCGCTGGGATTAAGCACACCGATTATGGTGGGCGGCCTGGTTCGTTGGCTGATCGATCGAAAGCGCAAACAAACTGCGGAGCATGATCCGGGCATGTTGACGGCTTCGGGTCTGGTCGCGGGTATGGGATTGATGGGGGTTACGCTGGCGGGCATCAGTGTGTTGATCGCGTGGTGGTGGAACGATCCGCGATGGTTGAATCCGGTATCCGGCGTAGAAGAACCGATATCTTATGTACACTTTATTCCGTGGTTATGGAGTTCGCTTGGATGGTTGCCCATGAAATGGGGATTGTCAGATGCGTGGTGGAAAGCGCTACCGATGATTCCGTTTGCGGGACTGGTGATCTGGCTTTGGCTTTGTGCCTGGCGCGTACCCAAGATTTCTACAGCGGTGGTGAAAGATAATATCCCGCCGCCCGATACGGATCCCAAGGGTGACCTTGATCATGATCCCGAATGGGCGAAGACGTTGGAGCAATTAACCAAGCCTCGATCACGGGCGGATCATAGTGCCCAGCGGGACGTTGAAATGTTGAGCGATGCGGAGTCAACCAGTAGTGCGGATAGACCCAGTGATTCGGATGTACCTGATGATTCGGTAAATGCCAATGAGCTGGCCTGGCCCGTAACGCCGACTGAAACTGATCCCGCAACAGACGATGTTGTGACCGATGAGCACTCGACGACAACAGATGAAATGATCGAGAATCAAACCCCAGCTATTTCCGAGGATTCAATCGATGAGGCTTCGGACGAATCTCCGGTTGAATCCCAAGTTGAATCCATCGATGAGTCAACGGACAGTTCGGGCGATGCTACCGAAAAACAAGTTGATGAATCGCAGGGTTTACCGGATTTGCCTGCGGGTCAAATTGAGGATGATGTTTATCCACCACTGGACGATCTACAATCTCCATTCACACGACCCACGCCGCCACCCACGGATGGTGACGATCCGGACAACGATCCGAAGCTGACTTGATGTGGACGTTGGGCATTATCGTTTTTTCTACAAAAGTATGACGTGTATTCTTCGCTTTTACTTTTGCCAATGGTGGCGAGTTGGGTGAGGGATTTGCAGCGGGTAACCTTTTATCTTGCTGCACGCAGGATGGGCATCGGTACCATTCACGGTGTGAGATTGATTCAAAAAAAATCCCCTTCAACCCAATAGGAATGGGACGAAGGGGATGGTATTCATATTTCAAGTCTATTTGATTGCGCCGCCCCAAAAGGGCGACGTGATATCCTGTCCGCGCAACAGACCCGTGTGAAGCGTGTGGCACGCCACCCGAAATTTATTGCGGTGTTGCTACCCGATTACGGGACATTCGTTGCTCTAATTCACTCCGTGCATCATTTTCTTGGTTGTTTTCACCGTGAGCAGGCAGACGAACGAAGCAATGCCAACAATGGCTGCGATACCGATGAAGTAGTAGGAAGGATGGAACGAACCATACCATTCGCCGGCAAAACCAGCCAGGAAGTTTCCAAAGAAGCTCGTTAACAGCCACATACCCATCAGCATCGTTGCAAACTTGGCGGGTGCGAGTTTACTCACCATCGACAGACCAACGGGCGACAGACATAGCTCACCCACCGTGCAGAGAATATAGAACCAGAAC
>CBDTZI010000250.1:0-5581 GCA_965364865.1 uncultured bacterium
GGAGGGTTCATGCTGCCATACGCGATCCCATACACTGGTATCCACCCCGAGGGTGGTATGTTCTTTATTCAGTATTGATGCGGATGTACTCATTGGTTATTCACTCAAGATATCAACCGGTTGAATCTGACGCATTACAAAAATCATGCCGGTTTATCGGACGGGATGGGGCGTGACTTGAGTACTTTCCGGAGGCGTGGCTGCGGGTGGTTTGTTGCCCGGATTCCCAGATGAAAAAACCAGTCCGACGATCGATTGAAAGAGATATACCATCAGGCGAAAGTGTGGCCCCTTCTTGATGGATTCGAGAAAATATCGGTAGGCCTTCAGGTACTTGCCTTTTCGATAGGCGTTCAGGCCCAGTTGTTCGGTTGTGTGTGCGATGTTTTGGGTAACGAGTCGTCGCTGGGAATAGGTCAGCGGTTGTAGCACGCGCATCATCTCATTGTAAAGCTGATAAAGCCTGTAGGTGTTTCGATGGCTGGACGTACGGGCTTCGCTGCCTTTGATGTGGTGATGAATACACAACGGTTCATCTACAAAACCGGATTTACATTTTCGCGTAATTTGCAGATAAAAAAGCCATTCTTCCGAGTATGCGGGATCTTTCGTAAAACGAATAGAATTTCCCAAAACGTCTTTTTTGACCATCCCCACGATGGTGGAGATGAAATAGGATTTTAAGAGTGTATCAAAAAGTTTTTCGTCGCAGACGCATAGATTTTCACCTACGGTGGTAAATTTAACTTCACGAGCCACCTGGCATTGGCTGTCAAATACGCTGCGATGAAATTCTCCATCCAAATCCACATACGAGAAATCGCTGTAAACAAAACCCAATTCGGGCATCGCTTCAAACAACGTAAGTTGTCGCTTAAGTTTGTGGGGTGTAAATTCGTCATCGGAATCGAGAAAGGCGATATAGGTCCCCTTACTTTTTTCGATTCCTTTGTTTCGTGCGGCACAACATCCGGCGTTTTCCTGCTGAATATAAACGAACTTGTCACCCAGGCGTATGGTATATTCCGCCGCGAGGGTAGACGTTCCGTCGGTTGAGCCGTCATCCACCAGAACGATTTCCCAATCGCCAAAGGATTGGGCGATCACAGAATCCAGCGCTCGGTTGAGCGTGTGTCTGCGATTGAAAGCGGGGATAATGACCGAAACAACGGGTGGGGTCATGTCACACACACTTCCACGGGTTTTTCTTCGCGTTGAGTGTCGGGTTGCGTTTGTGACGGCGCGGGTCCGTACACAAGTTCATCCATGTGTTGCGCTAAACGCTGCGTAAGAGACTTACGTTCGTAGGGTGCGAGCGATTCGGCTTTGCTGCCGGTTAATGGTTTTTTGTTTTTCCATGCTCCATACAATGTTCCAAGCGCATTGGCGATATCCGTCGCATCAAACGACACGGAGACTCCGGCGTCACATTCCTGCACGATTTGCTCGCAGATCCCCTGTTCCGGTCCGACGACGAGAATAGGTTTTTGCGACGCGAGATATTCAAAAAGCTTGGCTGGGATGACCGATTCGCTGTTGGGGCCACTGGGCACGTTTAACATGAGTACGTCCGATGAACACATGGCTTGAATCGCGTCGGTGTGCGTTTGATAACCGGTAAATTCATAGGGTAAACCGGTCTCGTGGATTTTTTTGAGCACCGCCTTGCCAGCATGGCCTACAATTCTGAATAAAAAATGTTCGCGATCCGTACCCAGACTCGACGCAAATTGTTTCATGGCGGTGAACAGGGCTTCATTCGTTCGCCACTGATCAAATCTTCCGACGTGAGAGATGACGAAGCGATGGGGTGATGAGACGGATATTTCCTGTTTTTCAAAATCGTCCACATCAAAGCCATTGGTGATCGTAACAAATTTCTGTCGTAACGCGGGAATATGATTGGAGAGGATCGTTGTCTGTTTTTCAGAAACGCCCACCACGAGGTCAGCTTCTTCAAAAATTTCTCTTTCCAATTCGCAATGCGCATTTCGCCGACGGATTGAGGATTCACGATAACGATAATCGTCCGTCCACAGATCACGGAAATCCGCAATCCATGGCAGGGCGGTTTGGCGTTTGAGTTCCAACGCCAGCCAGTGATTGGATGCGGGGCTGAACGTGGAATAAATCAAATCGATGGATTCCTTTTCGATGAGTCGAAGCAGCGGCTGAACGCTTCGCCGTGCCCAGTCAATATAATCGTCCGGCAGCGAGTTTGAATTTTGCCAGACCTCCATCCGCCAGTCGATCGATTTTACGAATCGAGACGCAGCCCCGGTAAATCCTTCCGCTTCACGGGCGTTCATCGCGCCACGAAACATACGTCGCATCGCCCGAATCTTTCCGCCGACGCTTCGGGTATGCACCGCAACTTCTTCCGGAAGATCGTTTAGCAAAGTCGGATCCGACGGTAACGATTCTATTTGATCCGAGGCCCATACCGTAGGCATCCAATCGAATTGCGGAAGATATTTTGCAAACTTGGCAGATCGTTGCACACCCGGACCGCCGGTCGGCGGGAAGGCACACGCGATCATCAAAACTTTTCCACCGTGATTTTTTCGTTGCTGTTGCTGTGGTGTTTGTGTTGGGGACATGGTTTGACCTTCACTTGTTTTGTTAGGAATCACGTATCAACTTTCCTTCAATACCCAGTAACTGCTTATGTATAATGAATATCGGAAGTAATCGGACCTCACTTTTTATGCGCCCAGGCTGTGATGCGCGACGCATGAAAGTATGAAATCAAACCTGATATGCTGGTTTTGATGAGTTTCGAGTGTAATGTTTGAAGTGTCAGATCATGACCGCAGTCTTATCGAGCGCTTTTTCGTAGAGCTTGACCCACTGGTCGTAAAGGTTTTCCCAATTGTATTGCTGTTCAACCATCTGCCGGCCGGTCTGACCCATTTTCTTGGCCCGTATCGGGTCGTCCAACAACTGATGAATGCAATCCGCAACCGAATGGGGGTTTTCAACATCGGACAACAATCCTGTTTCGTTGTGCATGACGGTGTCACGCAGGCCGCAAACATCCGAAGCGATCACAGGCAGGCGCATGGCTGAGGTTTCCAGCGCCGCAACGCCAAAGGCTTCGTGGATCGATGGAATGATCGCCATCGTCCAGCGATTCAACCATGTTGGAATTTGTGACAGCGGTTGCCGTGGGATCCAGTCGATCGCGTGATCGGCGTGTATTTCCTTCGCCAGCGACTGACAGGTTTCGAGTTGTGGCCCGTCTCCCACCAGTTCAAAGCGCACGTCCGGATGACGTTCGATGACGATGGGAATCGCACGGACCAGAGTGATCGGGCTATAAACCTCGCGAAAACCTTTGTAAAATCCTATGCGGATGTCTTGCGTGGGATTTTCTTTTGCAAGTGAATCCGGATTGAACAGATTCAGGTTGACGCCAAACGGCACCACGTCGATCGCGTCGCGTTGCAGGTCGGCATAGTTCGCCACGGTGGTTGCGAAAGATGGGCCACAGGTAGTGACCGCCGAAGCATGTTGCAATAAATTTTTTCTGGCTGTAGTCAATTCGAGATCGGCAGGCATTTCGCCGGGTGGATCGACGATGTCCGATCCCCAAGCGGTGGCGACAAAACAATGATGATCCATCCATTCAACCGGAAATTCCCAGTCTCGCAGAAAATGTATGTTGATGATATCGAAACGTTTCAGAAAAGTTTGAAGGTAGTGCAATTTTCTTGACGACCATCGCCTCGGGTTCGTCAGTCCGGGTCGGGGTACATGAAAGGGTTCAACCACCGCGCCGAGAATCTCAGCCGGTTTGTGGGTGATCACCGTCACCTCGTGATTGCGCTGGATCAAACCCGCAACCAGTTGATGGATGTGAACGGATTGTGCGTCAGCGAACAGGCCGATTTTCATGCTCTGACTCTGGGGTGTTTCGTGAAAGTTGATCGCCCAGCAGATCGTGATCGACCTGCGCCTCTGCGATGAGCGAAACCGTTTCCGGTTGCGTTGGTTTCATTTCCCATTGGTGATCCAGACATAACGCCCCGGTCGCTCGACCCCCGTCATCAACGACCATGGCTGTATTGAACGGGGTGTCCAGAATAATATGACCACTGTGGGCGTCCCACATTCTGATGTTCCATAGATACTGACCGCTGGAAACGGGAATCTCTGGTAACGACAGGGTCAAACAGTGCTCGCCCGTTTGCCCGTCAAAGTAACAATCATCGCGTCCTGAGTTTAGAGACAGCAAATTTTCATTGGCTTTCGCGCGCATGTTCAGTTCGACAACGAGTTTCGGGATGGGGCGGTGAAGCTTGAACTTGAGCTGAACACGTATGGGTTCGTGGGGTTTCACCCAGACCATCTCGATGTTCTCGTGGTTCAAAAATTGTAAGCCGGTAACTTCCACACAGGAATTTTCGTTCAGATCAAGTTCGGTCATGTCAGCGGGTCTGTTGGCGTAACAGCGTGACATGGCATCCATGTAGTGGCTGACCGCTTCTCGCGAGTTACCCTGGAACATGGTCTGACCCTGTTCCAGCACGACCGCAGTGGGGCAGATCGATTGCATTTGATCGAGATTGTGGGTGACGAAAACGAGTGTAGTTCCACCGCGAACCAGTTCACGCATTCGATCAAAACATCGCAACCTGAACACGGCGTCGCCCACGGACAGCACTTCGTCGACCAGCAACACATCCGGCTCCACATGGGCGGCGATACTGAACCCCAGTCGCGCGTACATGCCCGAGCTGTATCGTTTCACCGGCATGTCCAGAAATTTTTCAATCCCCGCGAACGAAACGATGGCGTCCATTTTTTTTCGTATCTCTTCACGCGACATACCCAAGATCGCTCCGTTCAGGTCGATGTTTTCTCGACCGGTCAGGTCGCCGTGAAAGCCCGCACCCACTTCAATCAATGCGGCCATTCGCCCCCGTACATTGATCGAACCGGTGTCGGGTCGAAGAATTTTCGCGAGTAGTTTTAAGACGGTGCTTTTTCCAGCTCCGTTGGGGCCGATGATCCCGACCGCTTCAGAAGATTGAACCGAAAAGTTTACGTTTTTCAGCGCCCAGAACGTAGCGTTTTCTTTTTTGTTATTGCCTTTTCCAAGCAGCTTGGACCACTGATGCGACAACAGGTCGCGGATGGAATCGTGGGATGCGCCCATACGGAATTTTTTGGATACGTTATGAAATTGTACAGCTGGGCTCGACATTAAATGCACTCCGCAAACTTGTACGACGCACGTCGGAAACTGACCCATCCGATCACCAGCAATGAAAGCGATACCACTGTTGCGTAGATAAAACTTCCCATCTCCGGCATGCGGCCAAAGACGATGCAATCCCGATAAGCGGTGATGATCGGTACGATCGGGTTGATCGAAATCAATTGTGCGAGAATCGATCCGTCGGTGGGAACAGGCACGACGACGGCCGAGATGAACATCACGAGTTGGATGACAGCGCTGAAAATTTGTCTGACGTCGCGGTAAAACAGATTGGCCATCGCCAGAATCATACCGATGCCAATGGTCATACAAATTTGTACCAGAATAATGACGGGTACAAATAGCAAGGTGAGATGC
>CBDTZI010000251.1:0-5551 GCA_965364865.1 uncultured bacterium
ACAAGTGGTTGGGGAATGACGATCCGATTAAAGCCCGTGCACAGTTGCAGCCTAACATTCCCGATCCATCACAAAGTGTGGGCATTGTAGAGATACTTCTGGGTGTCGACGCCTGGCTGGGCACCCCGTATCCGTTTGACGGACCGAGCGCGTGTCCGTGACGGAGTGATCATTGACCATAGATATACTGAGGCCTGTAGCGCCGGGGTTTATCCCCAGCGGATGATGGCCGCTTCCTCACGGGCGCGGTTCGGCGCGAGAAGGGATTCACGCACCAGCGATACATGGCGCGGTAATCAATTACTTCTTGGAGGTGACCTTGTCGCGCTCTTTTCGGTATTTCTCGATGATCTCTTCCTGAACCACCAAGGGGCTTTTGCGATAACAGGCAAATTCCATCGTAAACGTAGCCTGGCCCTGCGTCAGGGATCGAAGATCGGTGGAGTAACCAAACATATTCGCCAGCGGTACCTCAGCAAGCATGATCGCGACAGTCGCTTTCATCTCCGTGCCGGAAATGAGGCCTCGTCTGGATGCGAGATCACCGCTGACCGGCCCCTGGAACTCTAACGGAACTTCGATTTCGACTTTCATGATCGGTTCCAGCAGAACAGGCTTGGCTTCACGCATCGCCTGTCTAAAGGCGGTTCGTGCACAAACCTGAAAGGCCATGTCGGAGGAGTCCACCGCGTGAAAACTTCCATCTTCGAGTAACATCTTAACACCGACGACCTCAAAACCTGCGAGGGGTCCTTTGGCGCGTGACATTTGAAAACCCTTATCGACCGACGGGATATATTCGATGGGAATACGGCCACCGGTGACGGTGTTTTCAAACTCGTAATCTGTTTCCGCATCGTTGGGAATCGGAATCATCTTGCCAACGATGTGGGCAAATTGACCCGAACCACCGGTCTGTTTTTTGTGTTTGTAATTGTACGGCGTTTCCACTGTGGGCGCTTCGCGATATTGAACTTTGGGTCGTCCGACAATAACATTGGCGTTGTACTCACGTCTCATACGTTCGACATAAACTTCCAAATGTAACTCACCCATACCGGAGATCACCGTCTGACCCGCGGCTTCATCGAAACGGGTATGAAAAGTGGGATCTTCTTTGGTGAAACGGTTAAGCGCTTTGGACATCGGGTCACGGTCGGCGTTTCGTTCCGGCATAATGGATATAGAAATCACCGGCTCGGGGCAGTGCATACTTTCCAGCGTGAGGTTGAGTGATTCCGCACTCAGCGTGTCACCGGAAACGCAATCGAGGCCCATGAGTCCAACAATGTCACCGGCGCGTGCGGTGTCGATATCTTCACGTTTGTCGGCGTGCAGTCTATAGATGCGGCCAATGCGCTGGGTCTTGCCCGTACGCGCGATCTTGTAATTTCTTCCTTTGCTCATTTCGCCCTGGTAAATACGGGCATACGTCACCTGGCCAAAAGTCTCATCGCAAATTTTGAACGCCATGGCGATCATCGGCCCTTCCGGGTCGGCGGAGATGGTGACTTCGGCACCGTCGTTATCATTGTCGCAGGCGTAAGCCATACGATCGATCGGAGATGGCAGGTAACGACACACCGCATCGAGCAGTAGCTGAACGCCTTTGTTTTTGTAAGCAGAGCCCATGAAAATCGGGGTGATGTCGCGCGAGATCGTCGCGCGGCGGATAGCGTCCTGAATCTGATGGTTCGTCGGGTCATCGCCTTCGAGCATAATTTCCATCAAGGTATCGTCGTACAAGCTCAGCGTGTCTAACAGGCCATGCCTGGCACGGTCCGCCTCTTCACGGTATTCTTCAGGTATTTCTTCAATCCGAAGTTGTTCACCAGAAGGACCATCATTGTAGACCGCTTTCATGGTGATCAGGTCGATGATGCCAGCAAAGTCATCACCAAACCCCATGGGAATCTGCATGGGTACAGCCACATGAGCCAGCTTGGATTCAAGCTCGGCCATGACTGTGGCAGGGTCTGCTCCGACACGGTCCATTTTGTTGATGAATGCAATTCTGGGTACACGGTAACGTCGCATCTGGCGATCTACGGTGATGGACTGAGATTGAACCCCGCCTACCGCACAAAGCACCAGCACGGCTCCGTCGAGCACTCTCAAAGATCGTTCTACCTCAACCGTGAAATCCACATGGCCCGGAGTATCGATGACGTTGATCTGCTTTCCAGTCCATTCGACGGTGGTGGCGGCCGAGGTGATAGTGATACCCCGCTCTTTTTCAAGCTCCATGAAGTCCATGGTAGCTCCGCCGTCCTTACCCTTGACTTCCTGGATGCGGTGGATGCGTCCAGCGTAAAAGAGCATCCGCTCCGTCAAAGTTGTTTTTCCAGAGTCGATATGAGCGGAAATTCCGATATTTCTAATGTTGCCAAGCCGTTCCATCTTCGTCTACATCCAGTTCAGTTAAAATTTTCTTGCGTTTTTCTGTTATCCAACCCGAGGGTGTGAAATCCACTCCACACCATATACCTATAAAAAAAGACTGGCAACCTGTGCGATCCGCAAAGTCGCCAGCCCTGTTTTTTTAATGAAAACCCTTGCAGAACAAGCGGTAATAACCGTTAACGAATGATCGATCCCCAAACTCACCGCGAGTCAGGGAGAATATCACAATGGGCTGAAAATATCAACCTGTAATGTGAAATTTATTCCCGATCTGGGCAAATATCGTCATTATTTTCGGTCTACTACAGTAAAGTTACAATTTTACCGCCTATTCAGGATCAATCCTGAGAATTCCTGTTAATGCAGAGTTGGTGCTTCGAGTTCAAAGATGTAACTGACCTCAAAAGAGAAATTCTCTTCGTGGCTGTCACCGTCGACTTCAAACGCTGTCTTGATACCGAGCATCTGGTCGTCACCGAGGTCCCAATCGGCACCCAGTTCGATCGTATGCTGGTTGGAGACGCCTTTTTGTTCACTTTGAGCGTGAATATAACTGGCGACCAGGAGCAGATCATCGCTGTATCGATAATCGATACCAATCGCTACGCCCCACAGGAAATTACGATCATGATGTCCCAGATTACCATTGATCGCCGTAGCGTATGGGTTGATGTGAAGATGCATATTGTCGTCCAGAGTTGTGGTCAGCAGGAGACGGAACATGTAGTCCCAACCATCAGAATCATGACCGGTCGGTACGCGAACCAGGTTTCGCATACCTACGGCAGGCCAACCGTCGGCTTCTTCCATTAAAAATGTGTGGAAACCGAATTCAGCAACATCGCCGTTCCCCTGGACGTTTCCTTCAAAAATTTCAAAAGGCATTTCAAAGATGAATTCCCAGTTATCAGCGATTCCCCACTCGAGGACAAATTCAAACTCGTACTTTTCTTCACCACCGTTTGATTCTTTTTCGTAACCAAAGTTAAATTTGAGTTCCATTTCACCTGGAGATTCCGGGTATGCACTTCGCAGATAGTACGGTCCCGACAAGGTTAATCCGTCTTCAGCTTGCACCGTTACAGGAACCGCGAAACACGCCACCGCCAGTATGCAACCCATCGCTTTTGTAGTTTTTTGCATTGATAAACACTCCTAAAAAGTTTACATCCGGCGTCAGTCGCGACCGGTCGTTTTCATGAACACAAAATAGAACATCCCCTCCGCGTTGGGGAACATGTTCCGTAGTTTTTTATTGAAACTCCAACTCTACAATCCACTACCCCTAGCATGGGGGATAACATAGTGATCCGTGAGATATTCGCCGAGCGGTGTAACATACGTCACCAGAATCACATATTCGTCCGATTGCGGAATTTTTTCAGGATCTATGCCTAATCGAAATTCGTACATCTGGGTAAGTTGATTCCAGTGGGTTTTTTGCTGCTTGTTATTGGTTAATTCGATATTCCAATGTTCCAGACGTTGCCCGGTGTGATCCGCAGAAGCCTTCACAAATTCAAACAACTCCACACGCACGCTTCCTGCAATCATCAGGCCGGGATTACCAAGGGGATTGACAGCTTTAAGAAAAAGCTCGATACCATCGGGTGTGAGGCCATCATCGAAACTTTTGACTTTCGTAAAGGGTTCGATAATTTCGATATGTCCGGGCATAAGCAGCGCGAGCATCTGGCGTTGAGCCTGCTCATCCACCACTTTTTCTGTTGTGGTGCAAGAGGCAAAGCCAAGAAGTAACAACAACGCTACATTTTTACATCGAGAAAAATAATGCGACAAGGAGTAACCTTCCATGATCCGCATAACCATGCGGCGCCAATGGGCGTAGTGTACGATCCTGATGGTGATGGCGTCAAGTGTTGTTTGAAAACACACGGCATGTGTTTTCGAAAATTCTTTTTTCGCACATCCTCTTTATCTGTGATATCTTTTCTGTTTCTGGTGCTCGGCTGTACATCACACCAAACCGTTGACGGGAAAAAATGGTATTCTCATTCTCCAGTGTATCCACAATCCGCTCCAATTTTAGCGATTCGATACAATGCTCCCTCGCCGCATTCCCTCCAGAACGGGGAGAATAAATTGCGCGATTTTCAACATGATTTTACACTCATAAAAAATCTAGGATTTCAGACCGTGTACTTTGGATATGTACCCGACAATAAACAATCTCAAATCAAAAAAATCGCAAGCCAAACCGACCTACATATTGACTTTGGGTATCCTCAATCAGTGGGTGAAGTGTCTTCGGCATCCGCAGTTCTGTACGGTTCCTCGGCTCATACATCCGAAGCTCACATGCGTCGGTCGAACAGACTAACGACAAACCACACCAACAAGAAATATCGAACGTTGGCAGTGATTGACCTGCAAAGGATTGATTCCGACCCGCATTATTCATCACAGGCTCAGTTGCTCGCTCAGTACCATCATTCACTCGTCACCGGAAAAACGAACGGGATTGTGGTCGGACCGTTTCACCAGACGTTGGAATCCTCGACGAGCCTGATGAAACTGGATGAACCGCTTAACGCCTCGGATCGTACAGCCATGGCAGGTTTAGTCGAAAGAGTGAAAATTTGGGGTGCTCATCTATATGGAATGTATTCTCGACCGCTTCAACCAACCCCTCCGCGTGAAACGGTCGATATCACGGTGTTCTTCCGCGGTCATCGTCAGTATCTGTTTTTCTTTAACCGTCAGACTAAACGATACGCTCGCGAACGGGTTGTGATCGCTAAAACTGATTTTGTGCATCCGCCCCAGCGTGCCGTGGAGCTGTCCACCACGAGTAAAAAAATACTGGGTGATGTCGTTCATTCTAGAGATGGCGTGTTCACCTTTTCGATCGAACTGCGTCCCGGCGACGCGGTCTTGTATGAATTGTTTTAGTGTTTTGGTATAGAAAGTCATTATGGCACATATATTAATTACCGGCGGAGCAGGATTTATCGGATCGCATCTTGCGACCGCCATGGTCGAGCAGGGTCATCGTGTTCGCGTTTTCGACAACCTGTTAACCGGACATATTGAAAATCTTTCACACCTGGGGGATCGTATCGATTTCGTTGAGGGAGATATTTGTAATCCGGACGATTGCCATCGGGTCTGTCGAGATGTCGAATTC
>CBDTZI010000252.1:0-5541 GCA_965364865.1 uncultured bacterium
CCAACAAGAGATGAACGCGGACAAATCAAATCCGGTCAAAATAAATTCGTAGGTAATTCAAACTTTCCAGATGCAGGTGGGATTCGATGATCCCACGCTTCCATCCTCGAATGGAAGCGTCGAACACCGCGCAAACAACTCGGTTCAATTCGGAGTTGATCGGATTAAAAACCCAGGAAAAATATTTGACTCAATATGTTGTAATCGCGTAAATCGACGTCCCGATCGAAGTCGAAATCGAAATAGTTCAAACATTCTTCGACCGTAAGGAAATCTCCCGGTTCAGGCGTAGTGTCAGGCCCAGCCATGCAGGCATTAAACAAAATATAATCGAACCCATCCACATCCCCATCTTCATCCGCATCGCCTGCAAGATCAATGCGGGTACAAGTTGGATCGTCGACCCCCGGCATAGCTGGATCATCGGTGAGTACAGAGCCACTATCAGACAATACAACGCCCTGATTGCACACGTTGAAAAACAAGGGTGGTGGCATATTGACCGTAACATCAAACGTTATTGTAACTCTGGTACCGGGTGGAAGGGTGCCAATTTCGACATCGAATCTTTCACCTGACGCAATAACGCCTTGATCCGTAATCAATCTGCTCAAAATCGTGCTTCGATCTTGTTCGATTGGTACATCGGATAATTTTTCAGCAATCCGTTCGTTCGTATCTTCACGATCTAGTAATTGCTCCCATTCCTGTTGAATGACATATTCGTTATTTGAATGTTGATCATTTTCATTCGTCGTCGCCAGTTCAATTTCCGGTTCTACAAACATGGGCGCTGCGAGGGCCATATTGGGTGGAGCAGGCAATGGACAGTCTGATCCACTACCCGTAATACCCGAAGTTAATGAGGCATCGATCGCGGATAATCCTGCTCCGGGCATTAAAGTATTGCCTCTACCTGTTAAATACGTTCCAAGATCTGTGCTGGCACCGCCACCGCCAGACGCGCCTCCATACCCTGGAAAATTGTAATGCGCGGATGCACTGATCTGGTCAAAAAATACGGCATTTGTAAAAGAGACGCTGCTGGAATCAAAAGTGTTATTACGAATATCCGTGCAGATTGTAGCGGTATCACCATGGCTGGGTCCAACCATCTGGTACATACCGGCCAACACGAAACCACTAAATTCATCCACGATATTATTCGCGATGGCGCTGTTCAAAGTGCTATGACCCGCGGCGTATACATCAATGCCGGAAAATCCGTTGACGCCATTTATATCGTTGTTATCTATGATCACGGAATGAGTCATACTCCCACCCACTCCCACCAAAATACCTGACCCTTCGGTAGAAGCTGATCCGCCAACGCCGGATACGCCAATTGAATTGTTTTGAATCGTACCGTGAACTGTGCCCGAACCGTTCAGGAAATTCGCGGTGATCGCATTGCCCTTGGCATCACGAAACGACTGCGACCCAGGAGATGTACCTGAAATATCGTAGGTCACATTGATATTACTGCCAATACCTCCACCCGACAGCGTAATTCCACCGCCGCCGGATACGATATTAGAATGCGTATTTTCAAACACGTTGTCGCGGATCACGATATCCATGGAAGAATTATTCAATGTGTTGGTTTGGATCAGATCACCCCGGGCGCCCTCAAAATGTGTGTTGGCGATCTCTGGGTTGATACTCGCGGTGCCGCGCGATTCAATGAAAACGGCATCATTGCCAGACGCCGTCTGGTTGAGTCCGATCAAACAACCGTCGATCACTAATGGATCAAGCACACCTGAATCATTGATGATGCTGAGGTTGTTTTCATAACCGCCGCTGATCTCACTGTTCAGAAAATTTGCTCTACCCGACAAATTCTCAAATAAAATACAACCCTCATCGTCTATGTTGCTGTTACCACAAAAACCGCTAATCCTACTGTCGTTTAATTCGAAATTTGTAACATTCGTGCCGTGAATAGCGAAATTATCGAAGTCGTTGAGTTGCATGTTATTAAGAGATATGTTTGTGGCATTATCCAGGCGGATACCAATCCCGCTATTCGTACCGTTTGAGTCCGTTTTGCCCGAAATGGTTCCACCCGAGCCAGCTCCGTTGTCACCGGTTACGGTAAAATTTCCCGTAGTAGACCGCAATTCGATCCCCGGGGTAGAGCCGCCTATCGACGACACGGATGTCAGCGTTATGTTCAAATTCGAATTGTCCAAATTGATCGCCTGTGCGTTACTCGTGCTCACAAAACCGTCATTCACGCTCAAGGTGCCGCTGTTTATGGCTACCAAACCCGGTTGCAGTGTTGCGGTAGTGTCAACGGCAAGATGATTGAAAAATAAAACACAACCCGGATTATCTATCAGCAATACAGCGCGATCGGCAGATGTAAATACCTCAAGAAAATCTGATTGAAAAATTGAACCCACGGCGAGATTGCGCAAAACAAATCCCTCACTAGAACTTTCTCCAGAAAAAATACTGCCAAACCTAGCTTGTACTCGCAAACCACCAGGCACACCTTCAATAACCATAGCCGGTGCGGTTACGGTTTTGATGTTGCTGGAGGGATCACGAACAACAAAAAAACCGGAAACATTTCTTAATGAAATTCCCGAATCCGTATCACTACTCGACGATAGAGTATCAAACACAACGTTGAGGATGCCAGCCGAAATATCGATCCCACCGCCCTCTCCTTGAGTCGACGTTTCAAGGAGTGTGAAGGTACCGACTATATTTCCACGTATCCCCGTTCCAGAGGTATCGCCAATGGTTAAGCCGCGAATCGTATTGTTCTGTCCAAGAGTGATGCCCGTATTGCGAATCAGTGGATCGACGTCAGTAAAGACGGGTAAGGGAACGCTGTGGGGTGCTACAGTAATTCCGCTCACCGTCGCCAGGTCTGAAGAAGAACCGTTGCCAATCAAAAGCTGTTTATCCAGCAGCGTTACGCCACCATTATACAAACCTTCATGAATATAAATGACATCGCCGGGACTGTCCGTGGCGTTCACGTCGAAACTATCCGCGGTAAACGCAAGATCATTGAACGGCGAGGTTAACCGCCCGTCACACGGACAAACGGCTGATTCATTCACGAACCAGACCATGTCATTCACGGAGATAAATACGATAGCAGAGCCATTGTTCCCGTCCGAATCCACAATGGAGTAAGTAAAAAAATCGTTGCCTGTGAAACCGGGCGGTGGGTTATATATAAAATATCCATCTTCCTTGAGATTGACTTGACCACCGTTCGCACTCGAACCAGCTACGATGGCGTTGGCTTTAATATCTCCGCCGTCGGGATCGTTATCGTTAGCCAATACACCTGGCGCTGAAACTTCAATCATTACGTTTCCCGTGACTTGATAGAGATCGTTGCGGGCAATCGGAGTGGTGTTGATGGAGCCCGGTACCAGGGTTGTGTTTGGATCAATCCGGTCCCTGAACACCACGTTGTGATCATCCATGTTTCCGGAATTGGTGATGATCGTGATGTATCTGAGAATATCCCCGGGATCGACTTGTCCGTCACCATCCCGATCGACGATAAGCACATCATCTTTGGATGCATTGATATTTGGATCACCCGCAACACGCAATCCGCCACTCCCAATAATCAATGCGATCAAGCCAATAACCCATCGACCGCATCGGCCATTACGATTTAGAGTGAATTTCATGCTTCTTTCACCATTTGCCTACTGAAGATTCAACCATCAGACATTACAGAGGACACTCATAACTTTTTTAAGAAAACAACTCTGCATTGTACCCATTTGGATAAACCGCGTACAGAAAATTCCCGCCTGATTGAGCATTTATCTCGAAGATTGTCCGATAAATTGTGAAATCACACACACATGGACCCATAAGAAAATTGTACGCATGAGAACGGATAGATTTTTGTTGACGCGGCACCCTATGACAAGCCATAATACACAAACAATAATACGGTTGATTGCGATCCATTGACCATGGATCGTTTATGATGAGTAAGGGTACATAAGATAAGGGAAAAAAAGTTCGAATGGCAGAACCCTTTTTAGCTGAAATCAGAATCGTGGGATTTAACTTCGCACCACGAGGCTGGGCGTTGTGCGATGGTCAAATTCTTCCCATCAACCAAAACCAATCACTTTTTTCTCTGTTGGGAACTACTTACGGGGGTGATGGGCAAACATCATTCGCCCTCCCCGATCTACGAGGACGAACGCCAATACACACTGGCGAAGGATTCCAATGGGGTCAAAAAACCGGCGAAGAAACTCATTCGCTGACGGCAGCTGAAATCCCACAACACAAACACACCGTACAGGCTTCGACGTCCAACGCGGATGCGCCGGTACCAAACGATAACGTACTGGCTTCTACCAATAACCTTTATCACGACCCAACGAATCAAGTGATTCTGAGATTGGAAACGGTTGCGAATGCCGGCATGAGTCAAGGGCATGATAACATGCAACCTTACCTTACGTTAAATTATGTAATTGCTTTACAGGGAGTTTTTCCGTCTCGCAATTGATTGTGTATATTTACTTTAACAGGAATGAATAATGGCTGAGCCGTTTGTAGGTGAAATCAAAATGTTTGCGGGCAACTTTGCCCCGCGCGACTGGGCGTTTTGCGACGGTCAACTACTTGCCGTTTCCCAAAACGACGCGTTGTTTTCCCTGCTGGGCACGATGTACGGCGGTGATGGTCGAACCACGTTTGGACTGCCCGACCTGCGAGGCCGCATTCCCATTCACGCGGGATCGGGACCGGGATTAACGCCTCGACAGATCGGCCGAAAAGCAGGGTCGGAAAAAGTAACCGTCACAACAAACCAACTGCCGTCCCATACGCATAAATTCAAGGTTTCCGGGGACGGTGGTACCGACGTGAATCCGAATGGCAAGGTATTGACCGGATCACCCAACATTCGTGTTTATCGTGAAGCCGTACCCAACGAACCCATGGGCGCCAGTTCGACCTTACCCGTTGGCGGCAACCAGTCGCATAATAATTTGATGCCGTTTACTTGTGTACACTTTATAATAGCTTTGTTTGGGGTCTATCCCTCGCGACAGTAACGAAGCAGAGTAGATCAGGATTATAGAATGTCGGAACCTTTTATCGCTGAAATCAAAATCTTCGCTGGCAATTTTGCACCACGCGGTTGGGCGTTTTGCAACGGACAATTGTTACCCATCTCACAAAACACCGCTTTGTTTTCACTCGTGGGAACGACTTATGGTGGCGACGGTCGCACCACTATGGGACTGCCCGACCTACAGGGACGAACGCCGATGCATCCGGGTAGAGGCCCCGGCCTGACATCTCGCAGGTTGGGTGAAAGAGGGGGTTCAACGACGGTAACGCTCAACGAAGCGCAGATGGCCAGTCACAAACATACGCTGCAAGCGATCAAGGCTCCAGCCGCATCATTTACGCCAACCTCGACCAGCGGGATCGCAAGATCGGCAGGTGGAAACATTTACCAGCAAGACGCCACAAACAACCTGACACCACTACACTACTCCTAGCTTATGGAATAGCAAATTCAGTTTG
>CBDTZI010000253.1:0-5512 GCA_965364865.1 uncultured bacterium
TCATCTTCGACTTGGAACCGGCGTTGCATGTGGAGTCGTAATCGATGGAAAACTTCAGCGACTCCAGCGTAACGAATATCAACACCCAGCCGATCTGGTGGTGGATCACTCCGACAACGCAATCGAATGTGATTGTGGGCTTCGAGGGTGTCTGGAAACTATCGCGTCGGGTAAAGCGCTTGAACAATTCGCACACGATGTTCATTGCGAAGAAGGTTTGATCGGTCTACAAAAACGATGGGAGACGGGCGAGAACGATGTTCGTCAAAAGCTGATTGGCGTCGCCCAGACGATCCTCGTCGTATGTCAACAACTGATCGAACGATACCAGCCCGAAGTCATCACGATCGGTGGCGGGGTCATCGATACGCTGCCCGGTTTATTTTCTATGATTCGCTCCGGCGCCCGAAAACCCGATTCTCTGCCTGAAATCCAGATAAAAACCCGTATCGAGCCGTCTCGACTAAGCGACTACGCGGGCGTTATTGGAGCTGCTTTATCCGCTTTACGGCCTCCTCAACCGCCATCCAACAACTCCTGACAAAATTGTTCGCTCGTGGATTTGACATTGTATTCTGGTGTCGTATACTTGCATAGTGATGCAAATGAACAAACGTAAAAAAACAACCAAAACCACGAAACGATGCTGCACATCCATCGGCAAACTCTTGGACCCGAAGTTTTTTAAGGCTTTGTGTGATCCGAATCGCCTCGCCCTATTGGCCCGGCTCGCCAAATGCAACAGACCCTGCTCGGTTTCTGAAATGAACAAGTGTTGCCCGACGGATATGTCCGTCGTCTCCAGACACTTAGCCATCCTGCGCGACGCGGGCATTGTTCACGCGCAAAAAAAAGGAAAAGAAGTTTATTACACCGTCTGCTCAGATGATATCGTCGAAACATTGCGATCCATCGCCGACTCCATCGAAAAATGCTGCTGCTGAAAAAACTAGAAAGGGAAATCATGAACGATCAACAACAACGAGAGGCCGTCTCCAAAGCGTACGCGACAGCCGTTACCACTGAGAAAACAGAATCATCCTGCTGCTCAACGCCCACACCCAAGGGCAAAGTCATCAAATTAGCCGGTTACACCGATGACCAGTTTGATGCGCTACCAGCCGAAGCCGTTGAAAACGCGTTTGGCTGCGGTAACCCGGTGGCCTATTCGCAAGTGCAAAAGGGTGACACCGTTTTGGATTTAGGCTCGGGCGCGGGGATCGACATACTCTTAGCTGCAAAAAAAATCGGACCCGAAGGAAAAGCCATCGGCGTCGACATGACCAACGAAATGCTGGCTAAAGCCAATGAAAACATCGAAGCTTCAGGTTTGACCAACGTCGAGGTGCGCAAGGGAATCATCGAAGAATTGCCGGTGGAAGATAGCTCTGTTGACTGGGTGATATCGAACTGCGTGATCAATCTCTCACCCAATAAACGCGCTGTGTTTGCAGAAATCGCTCGCGTCTTGAAACCCGGCGGTCAGTTACTCGTATCCGATCTGGTCGCGGAGGGATTGCCCGAATCGATATTGAACAACCAGGCTCTGTACAACACCTGCATCGCCGGAGCGATCAGTGAGAAAGATTACATCGCCGGATTGGAACGCGCTGGGCTTGTAAATATCGAGGTTCGCGACAGGCTTGTCTACGACTCCGCCATGCTTGGGCAACTGGTCGAATCCGAACTACCCGGCAACGATAAAGTCCTGAGCTGCTGTACACCCACCGGCGAAACGATCGAATCTCTCACAAAAAATCTGGACAGCAAAATCGCCAGCATCAACATCTACGCAAGGAAATCGAATTGATACTTACTCTTGCGCCTGAGCCGCACACTTTAGCTTGCGCGCTCGCTAGGAATATTGCGATATAACAAATACCGTTTTCTAAGATTCTGGAAAATCAGTAGCTTCAACGACATTGATGATCTCTCGGGCTACATAAATACGATCTCGTTTACGTTCGGTAATTTCAAAAAGAATTTGACAATCTACCAGACGATAGATATTCGCCTGTGCAGCGCGTGGTGTTACATTGAGTAATTCTTTAGTTAAAGAAACAGTCGTTACGGGGTGGATGAATAATCCATCCACAAGTTTATGCGACAGAGCAGACCTTTGCGCCTTATATACTCGGTCATGAAATTCTTCGCGAAGCGCTAACAGTCGTTTCGATCGTTTTATAGCGTCAATAGCCTGTTCATGTACACCTTGCAAAAAGAATCCGATCCAATCAACCCAATTACCTGACAGACTAACGGAATGAAGACGGTCATAGTAAAGGTCACGATGCTTTTCAAAATATGTGCTAAGATACAATAGTGGTTCCGGCAAAATATTTTCAACACAAAGTAATAGAGTAATCAGTAAACGACCAATTCGACCATTGCCATCCAAGAAAGGATGTATCGCTTCAAATTGATAATGAATGACAGCCAAACGTACGAGCGGTGGTAAATCAGTTTTCTCGTGTAGAAATTTTTCAAACAACCTAAGTGATTCATTCATTTCGTAGGGGGGAGGTGGTACGAACGAAGCCTCATTTAAAGTACACCCGGGAGCGCCAATCCAATTTTGACTCCGTCGAAATTCACCCGGGGTCATCTCTCCGCCCCGTACACCATCCATGAGCTTTCCATGGATTTCTTTAATTAGACGTAAACTCTTAGGAAGATCTTTGATTCGTTCAAGCCCATAAGTTAATGCTTGAACATAATTACGAACTTCTAGTACATCATGAAATTTTGTTTTTTTTGATGGCATGGCCTCAAAAAATAACAAATCAGATAATGATGATTGTGTCCCCTCTATCTTACTTGATGAAACCGCTTCTTTTCGGATGAATGGATTGATTAACAACAATGGATTTGCCAGCGAACGCCCCACACCCGCAAGTTCACCGATCGCTCGGTCTGCATCTGATAGTACAGCTACAATATTGTGATCCCACTGCAGATCAGGAGGCAATGGTCTCGGGTTAAATGCCCAGTACCCTTCTGGCGCTTTGATAAGCTCACCAGAACGATTTTTGGTGAATTTTTCAGGTCGCACAGGCTGACCCCGTTATGATACTTTGCTACCGTATCTCATATCGATAAGATACTTTTACCCTCTAAAGTATAATAACGAACGTATCCTTTGCAACCCCATTATCGCTACAATATCTATTCATACTGTATATGGTGATAGGATTATCGAAGGTACTACATACTGTGAGTAAGGTTCTCGGACTATATGTACTGAAATTTTAATCTACCGCTCATCCATACTCGGCACGGCGCGAATCGTCGGGCCGGTGTAATCGCTCAGTGGTCTGTAAATGCGGTTGTTGTGTGTTTGCTCAATGAAATGAGCACACCAGCCGGTGATGCGGCTACACACAAAAAGCGGCGTGTATAAATCCAGCGGCAGGTCCATCATGTAATAGGTCAACCCGCAGGGATAGTCCACGTTCGGATAGATCGGCTTGGCTTTGTTGACGATCGGGTTCTTGATCGCATCGTAAATCGCAACCAGATCCTGCTTACCCTTCGCATCAGCTAACTTACGCATCTGCTCTTCGAGGATGACAGCTCGATGATCACCGTTTTTATAGACGCGGTGACCAAAGCCCATCACCTTCTCTTTTCGCTCCAGCGCATCCTTCACCCACACCGCAGCTTCATCCGCAGTCTTAAATCGCGAAATCAATTCCATCGCTTTTTCATTGGCACCGCCATGAAGCGGACCCTTCAGCGCACCAATCGCACCGGTCACAGACGACACCATGTCCGACGTGGTCGAACCGATCACCCGCGTGGTAAACGTGCTGGCGTTGAAATCGTGTTCCGCGTAGAGCACCAGCGTAAGATCAAGTAACTTAACCGAAAGATCATCAGGCTCCGAACCATAACAGCCAAACAGAATTTGCTTCGCGTGTGACAGGCCGTGCTTGGGTGCGACCGGCTCATTCCCGTTGATCAACCGATAACGGGCACACAACACATCTGCACAAACCGCCATCAACCAGACGCTGCGTTTTTTCAAATCATCTTCTGAATTTCCGCTAACCGGATCAAAATGACCAGCCAACGAAACACCGGTTCGAAGCACGTCCATCATGGGTGCATCGTGTGGAATCAAACGAATCGCGTCGATGACTTCCTTGGACAGGCCATGAAATCCGTCGACCATCGCGCGAAAATCTTTTAGCTCGGACTCGTTCGGGAGTTCGCCATACAACAACAGGTGTGCGACTTCCTCGAAACAAACCGTTTCCGCTAAATCGCCGATCGCATAGCCGCGATACAACAGCTTGCCCTGATCGACACAACATATATCTGTCGTTCCTGCGACGACGCCTTCCAGTCCTGGTTTGGCCATCTCTACTGTCATGGTGTTTCTCCTTTGTTGATCATTGTTTCAACATTCTTGTGTTTTTATATTCCGTAATTCGTTTTATCTCTATCAAATCGGGTGCCATGCCTAAGCCGCCGTATGTTTTACATACTTCAATAACATGGCGGCGCTCCCGACAAGTCGGGATAAATTCTGCTCAGCCATGCCACCCATTCAAAACAAGCTACGCGCCGGGCGTCTGCATGTCGTAGTCCAGCAGGTCGTAAAGCTCCTGCCGGGTCTGCATCTGATCCACCAGCGACTGTTGCGATTGATCTCTTTTCAGAGCTCGAAGCGAATTCTCTACCGTTTTCATCACCAGCCGCTGTAGCGTAACGGGGTAGATCACAATATTGTACCCCATTTGGCCGAATTCATCAGCGGTCAGATATGGCGTTTTGCCGAACTCCGTCATGTTGGCTAGCAAGATCGTATCCACATCGTTGGCGAATCGCTCGAATTCTTGTCTGTTCTGCAACGCTTCCGGAAAAATACCGTCCGCTCCAGCTTGTATATATTTATGAGCCCGTATGACCGCTTCGTCGTAACCCTCGACCCCGCGTGCGTCGGTGCGTGCGAGTAGAAGAAAATCAGAACTGGTCTTCGCCGCCGCGGCGGATGCGATCCTCTCACACATTTCATCGGCAGAAATCAGCCTTTTTCCGTCTATGTGGCCACACCGCTTCGGAAATTCCTGATCTTCGATGTGAACACCGCTCACGCCGACCGATTCCAACACACGAACCGTTCTGGCAACATTGAAAGGGCCGTCACCGTAACCGGTGTCCGCATCCATGATCATGGGAATGGTTGTAGCCGAGGCGATATGAGCTGCGTGGTCGCGGGCTTCGGTCAACGTCATCATGCCCACGTCGGGCACACCGCCCACTGAATTGGACAGCACCGCGCCGGAAAGATACATCGCGTCGAACCCTTCGCGCTGAATCATCTTCGCGGATAACGCGTTAAACGCACCGGGCATCATTACGACACCGCGACTGATTAACGATCGTAAGTTGGCTGATCGATCCGCCGACGAAACCATTTTCACTCTCATTCACTCCAAATCAAACCACGCACAATTTTTAGATTATGAGTCCGTAGAACCAAAAAATCTAGGTGCAGCGGGTGCCA
>CBDTZI010000254.1:0-5510 GCA_965364865.1 uncultured bacterium
ATCCGATTCAGGCGTCTCACGCCGACGAAGAACCTGCCACAAGCCCGTGACACCCGGCTTGACCGATAGCCGTGTACGCCGCCAGGCTGGACAAATTCTATTCTCATCATCGGGCGAAGGTCTGGGCCCGACCAAAGACATCTGACCCGCAAGCACATTGAACAACTGGGGAAGCTCGTCAATGTTATATCGTCTCAGCCAGCCACCGATCTTTGTCAGTCTCGGATCATTCTCAATTTTGAATTGCGGACCGTCCACTTCGTTGGCTTTTCGAAGCTGATCCTGTAAATCAACAGCTCCCAGCGTCATGGATCTAAATTTCAAACATGAAAATTCTTTACCCCCTTGTCCCTGACGAATATGCGAGAAGAAAATCGGACCCTTGGATGTCCATTTCACCAGAATCGCGACCACGACGAGAAGTGGCGATAACACGAGAATTCCCACCAGCGACGAGGAGAAATCAAGGACTCGTTTGAAGAAAAGGTAGGCCCGATCGCGATACCCTTCGCTGGACCCATCCGCCAAGGCCGGTGTCGATTGACTGAAGTTCAACACGTTTGGAATGGCAGCCTCATAAGTGGAGGGCCTGGACTTTGAACTTTCAGCCTTCTTCTTTTTCCTGGTCAGATCGACAACGTGCTCTTGAATCGAATCTACAGCCGCGACCGATTCGCTTAACGAAATCGGACCTTGAAACAGACTGGAGGATTCAAAGATGGAATATTCGCATGGTGATTCTGACCAGCGTACGGAAAAACGTCTGGTCATCGCACCGACACTGTCCAGTCCCCACCCTCGATGAAGGATATGAGAAACGACCGAAGAAGCGCTTCGCGTGTCGGCGACAACGAAAGAAGCTTGTCCAGTCCAGGGGTCCGAATATTTGGGTGAGTCGTCATAATATCGATGAAAGCGAACAACCTCGTCGGTATCATTCACTAAAACGGTTTCCGCATAACGTGCGGTGGAATTTTGCGTGGGAGCACCAAAAACCAATACATCCGTCCCCTTGCGTCGCACTTCGGAAGTCGCCTCAGAGAAATTCACCATCGGCAACCTCGAACCGCTCACAAGCCAAACGTGACCGCGATAAGGGGAGGGAATACTGGGGTGTACACCGTCGACTTCGTACCACAGCGGGGTCGCCGGTCCAAGCGTGGAAAGAATCGCTGATTCTTTGTGTCTGAAGCGTTCAGGAATCAGAACGCACACCGTAGTGGAAGCCTCATCATCCAACCAACGACAATACCAATGCAACCGACCACTCGGGCTGGAAGGCATCGTCGCCATAGACACTCGATCCATCGTAAAATCCTCCACGTCAAAGGATTCATCCAAGTGGATCAACACTAATTTCTGATGAGTTTTCGTTTTAACTAAAATCGCTTGCTCCTTACCCAAATGCCCTCAAGCATCTACATACAAAATGGTATGCCTCCCCTAATCCGTCTTACCCTCATGTTGCTTCAGCCGCAATAGAATCACTTGCAACAGCACATCAGGATTTCATCTCTTGATAGTCGCTCGAATAAGAATAGCCATAACCATAACCATAGCCATGCCTGGAATTTTTCGGATCGACCGCGTTGAGGATGACGCCGACCACGTTCCCCCCCACCGCCGCAAGGTATTGCTGAGCCGCCAACGCTTCATCTCGCGTGGATTTACCCGCACGCAAAACCAGAATCACTTCCTGCACGATTGTGGCTAACAACACCGCGTCGCTACGAGCCAGAACCGGCGGAGAATCGAAAATCACTTCGTCATAATCTTCAAGTAGTGACATTAATCGTTGTTGCCCTTCCCGGCTGCTGAGCAATTCACCAAACTGAGGGTGCTGTTCGCCAGCGGGCATGATTTTCAGCTGATCCACATCCGACGGTTGTAATAATGATTCCGCTGTCATCGTACCCGCCAGCAAATCGGTTAAGCCAGGCTTGTCCTGCAAATTCATCCTGCGCGTAACTCCCCGACCTTCGTTGTCTGCATCTACCAGCAAAACTTTTCGACCCGTCGCCGCCAGGCTATAAGCCAGGTTCGATGCGAGTGATGATTTTCCCGTACCCGGCGTCGGAGATGTAATCAATTTGGTATGGGTTCCCTTATCTTTTGAGGAAGCCAATAGCGCTGCAGAAATTCCACGAATGGGCTCGGTGATACGGTGATCCAGCGCTCGTGGCGCGACGATTTCTTCGCCTACATATTCCACACTACCCAACACACGAACACCCAGGCGTTCGGTAATTTCTGCGGAGTTCTGGAAGCTCATATCCAACCGTCCTCGTAACATCGCCGCACCCATTCCGCTGAAAAAACAGAACATCAGTGCCGCAGCTGCATATTTGAATCGCTTGTCGATGTTCGGTCTTTTCGGAGATGTCGCCGGTGATTCAAGCGTGATCCGTTGAGCACGATTCTGCTCGACCTCGACGTTCCAGATTTTTTCTTTGACCATACGAAGCGATTCTTCAAGGCGTTGTCGTTCATGGCGCAGGTTTTCCAACACAAATAACTGACCCGCTACATCCGATTGCTGCGCTTTGATTTTTTCCAGCTCCTCGGTCAACACCCTGACGGTGATTTTCGCGTCGGTATATTCATCCTCCAGTTGTAAGATGCTTGATTGCAGCGTGCGTTTGCGTGATATCGAAAAAGTAGTCGCTAAATCCGCTTTTTTCGTATCGATACGATTGGTTAATGCAGCGATGAGTTCGGGACGACCCTGTATATCAGGATGGTCCGGACCGCGACCTAATCGATGATCATCCAAGGCGGAAAGCTCGACTCTACGCAGTTCATCCTGTAAACGTTGCAACCCCGGATGATTGGCAAGAAAACTCTCAAACTCAGCGGACTGCGGTGTGTTCGTAGCTTGTTGCTGAATCTGAATTTCGATGGCTTTACGATGGGCTACGATTTTCGCATCCGCGATCGCCTGTTCCTTTTTGGCCTGCGTTAACAACTGTCGCAGTTCACCCATCCAGGAATCAAGCGAAATGCTGGAAGGCTCCGCCCCACCCAGGCCATGATCCACCGCAGTACGTTGCAACTGTCTCGCCTTGATTTCCAGTTTTGTGTCGAGTTCGGTTTCTTCTTTACGCAGTGAACTGAGAATTTTCTCATCCCAGCTTCGCTGCTTTTCATTGTTGCGACGAAGATAGGTTTCCACCACCGCGTTCACAATCAATTCCATGTCTTTGGGTTTTTCACCGAGCATGGATACTTTTAACAATTGCGTCCCTTTCACATGCCGGGCCACCAATCGAGTACCAATCGCCAGTACCGGATCCAACGCATCCACCACCGCCGGTAACGATCGAACTTCAGACCGATCCAGCGCCATATCAATCACGGCCGGACTGACCACCGTAGCTGCTTCGGTACCCATGTATTGGTGATAATCACGGGTGACGTCGGTATTGGGATCGGAAAATAAAATGGCCCTTACAAATGGTGCAATGTGGATCATGGACGTAACCTCATATTTGGGCTTGACCAGGAACCAGACAGCGGGCAGGACAACCGCCGCCAAAAGCATGGAGACCAACACCATCGTCCAGCGAAATCGCCAGAGCGAATGAATGATCGACGGGCCCGCCTGCTCAGAATCGACAGGAGAGAGTCCGCCCATGGGCATCGGTTCGGAAATCATAAATTGTTGTTCATCGTTCATAGGTAGATTATTATACATTCCCAGGCGCCCCCACGCTTTACCCCCAATTTATCCTCTAACCGTTACGGTTTGTGGTTTTTTCATCTGCGTCATCATGACATCCGTGTGGTCCACCGTGAAGACCAGATTAGACAACAACCAAAATTCCAGCGCAATCATTCCGAGCGCAATCGGCATCATAATCATCCCAGCGGCATCGTGAAACGCACCCTCCGCCAGACTGTCATATCCAAAATGAAACAGACAAGCTGACGCCACTATACGCAAGACATTGCAAGCCAATGCGATGGGAATACTCGACATCAACACCAACGATTTTTGCCATTTCGGTCGCTGTGCAAAATACACCGCGACACCGGTAACAATCAGAAACGCCAACGCCATTCGTAAACCGCTACAGGCCTCTGCCACCGTGACCTTATGACCGGCGACTTCCAATACATGACCATAACGGGCGACGGGGACACCCAGAATTTCTAAAATAGTCTCGGAAGAAGCTGCTCCCAATCCCTGCAACGGAAACATGACCGCGTCGTGAACCACCCACGGAAACGGGAGCATCAAAAACAGGAATAACATTGGGAAGGTAATATGTTTGTATTTGCGCGTACCGATCAAGCTCATTACCAACCCGTTGATACAGATGACCATGCCAAAATTCTGTAACGAGGAATAGAGATAATAAGTACCCATAAAATGCATCGCCATGCCCAACGCAAAGACAGCCATACCCGTCGTTCTCAGCGTGATGTGTAAATCCTTGAACCAATGACGCTGAGTATAAATCATAAACAATGAAGCGACAGGTACGAGTTGACCGGCGCTGTAGTCCGGGTGATCCTGCCACATGCTCCAGAGATTCGCCCATGTATCCTGAAATGCCCAACCGAATAGTACCGCCAGTACGGACACCATGGCCCACGCTCGACCCGAAACTGCAGACCGTTTTTCATCCGAAGATTCGGGTATGGAATCTTGTTTTTCTGATGCCATCGATTCAATTTCGACCTGCCTGGATGCAAAATTAGTTGGCGAAGATAAATGCGTCGGCGCCAGAAACTGATCTGTCACACTGATGCCGGAAGTCACATGAATTTTATCCGGAACCACAACGCGAATCGCCCACGCCCCCTGCTCCACATGACAATCATCGCCCAGGATTGCAGGCCCAACCACCATCGCATGTTCACCCAATCGACAACCCCGCCCCAACACCGCCGGTCCGATGATACGCGCGGTGGGTGCAATTTCGACATCCTCCCCACACCAGATATCCGGCGCGAGTTGTTGATAACCTGATTGCTCCAACGGCATGTCTTTGATGGACTGGGTAACCACGTGTAAATAACTATCCCATTCTGTAATTTCATGAGCGGGCTGTTTAAGTTTGACAATGCCCACACGCAAACCCGCACGTTGTAACACGGGTATAAGTTGTTCTTTCAAGTCTTGAAAACCAATCGTACGGATGTATTGTAAAATAGCTGGGTCACAACAATACAAGCCGGTTGGATGATGCATCTGCTGGAATCCCGGACGCGATGGATGGTCAGCATTCGTGTTGCAAAAGACCGTGAGTGCGTTACCGCTTTGTCGATGTTGTTGAACCATCCATGTTGGATCGTCTTCCAGATAGATCGCGCCAGTCGCCAGGAAGATGGTATTACCCTGAACGTGCGGTTCGCACATTTTCAAACAACCCGCCGTTCCGCGAGGCACGGTGTCCTGTACGAAATGAACCGGCTCATGAAAACCATCAACGCGTGCTACCAGATGTTTCAGAGTATCCGTGTGACCGTTTGCGCAGATGGTGTAACTTCCATCGAATTCCTTA
>CBDTZI010000255.1:0-5492 GCA_965364865.1 uncultured bacterium
ACCGGTGTGAAGACCATCTTCCCCGCCGGTACGAACGATCCGGTTTGCGCGAGAAGTGTCAGCAGTGCCGTTTGTCGAATGTATGTGCTTTTGCCAGCCATGTTGGGGCCGGTGATGACGAAAATGCGTGCGTCGTCGCCGATCATATTGCAATCGTTGGGGATAAATTCATCGCCGAGTGTCTGATCGAGCACGGGATGTCGGCCATCGATGATTTCAAGTCGGCCGTCGTCCACGATTTCCGGTTTCACATAGCGTCGCACGATGGCCAGCTCTGCGAGTCCGGCGATCACGTCGAGTCGACCAATCGCGCCGGCGAGTTGCATTAGTTTTTCGAGATTCGTTGCAGCGCGCTTGCATAAATCATCAAACAATTGAAATTCGATTTCGTTGGCTTTGTCCTGCGCGGTGAGCACTTCGTTTTCATACGTTTTGAGTTCGTCGGTGATGTATCGCTCGGCGTTTTTGATGGTCTGTTTACGAACGTATTCGGGCGGCACTTGGGGGCGTGAGGCGTTGGTGATTTCGATGTAGTATCCGAAGACGCGGTTGTATCCGACCTTGAGCGTGGAGACGCCGGTGTGTTCGATTTGTTTTTTCTGATACTCCGCCAGCCAGGTTTGACCGTCGTTTCTGATGTTGCGCAGCCGGTCGAGTTCCGCGTCGTAACCGTCCGCGATGAAGCCGCCTTCGCGCGAGGATAGCGGCGGGTCTTGTTTGAGTGCGCGTTGCAGAAGTTCAGCCAGGTCCTCCAGACCGTTCAGATCGATCACGATTTTTTTGATGAGTGTCGGGCTGCAATTTGTTAATTCTTCGATCAGCTTGGGTAATGTGTTGAGCGTTTGCGCGAGTGCGAACAGGTCGCGCGGGCTGGTTCGTTGCAGGGCGATTCGGCTGGCGATGCGTTGCACGTCGGCGATGGATTTTAAGTGGCGGCGAGTTCGGCTACGAATGATTTCGTCTTGTTTCATACATTCGATCGCGCTTTGACGTGCGATAATTTTTTCGGTTTCGATCAACGGGTTACGCAGCCAATGCATGAGCGTGCGGGCGCCGATCGGGTGAACGGTGCGGTCGATGGCGTGTAACAGTGAGCCTTCGGTCGAGCCGGTGCGCAGCGTGCGGTCGATTTCCAGCGATCGCCACGAGGCGTGATCGATCTGCACGAATGTGCTGGTGTTGTGTTGTTTGATCGAGGTGATGTGCGGCAGGGCGGTTTTTTGCGTTTCCTGCAGGTATTGAATGAGGACCCCGGCTGCACAAAGTGAGGCGTTGATGTCGTGAAAACCAAAGCCGGCTAAAGTGGAGACGTCGAAGTGTTCGAGCAGGGACCGCTCGACCTGGTAGTTTGAAAATTCATGAGCGGGTCGACGGGTTGTGGCGGTGGTGCAAATTTGATGCAACTGCTGGGCTATTTGCTGTGCATGGCCATCGCGTTGATCGTCGATTAAAAGCTCAGCCGGTTTGTATCGCACGAGTTGATCGAGCAGCGTTTCGTTTGTCGCGTCGAACACTTCAAACCGCCCGCTGGAGAGTTCGACGATAGCCATGCCGACTCCGTTTTTTCTGATGCAAACGCAAGCCAGGGTATTGTCGTCGTTTTCTGTGAGCAGCGATTCATCGGTGAGTGTGCCGGCGGTAACGATGCGAACGACGTCGCGTTTGACCACGCCTTGCGCTTGTTTGGCGTCTTCGAGTTGTTCGGAGATGGCTACCTTATAGCCCGCGACGACGAGTTTTTTTAAGTAGCCGTCCAGTGCGTGATAGGGGATGCCGGCTAATGGGATGGGGTTGTCGCTGTTTTTGTTGCGCGAGGTCAGGGCGATGCCGAGGACTTTGGAGCAGAGAACGGCGTCGTCGTAAAAAGTTTCGTAAAAGTCGCCCATGCGAAAGAGCAGGACCGCCTCGCCGACGCGTTTTTTCTGTTCGACGTATTGGCGCATAGCTGGGGTGAGGGAATGGCCGGTTGTTTTACCTGTACCTTTGGCTTTGGTCTTGGCGGTGCCTATTATTTCACCTTGATTGGTTGGCGCCTTATCTACGGTTTTTCCAATGACCGCGTCGTCGGGGTTGCCGCTTTCTGTCTTACTCACAATTACGGCATCCGTAGAACCGGTTTCGGCTTGACTTTCCGGCTGGATTATTTTATCTGTTTCAGTGGATGACAACGCCCGCTCCATACGTCAATAAATACAAATTCATCAATCAGTTACTGAGTATCAATAAATCAAATCCGAGCCGGGAGCGCAAGCGACCGGTGTAACACCCCGCTCTGGCGCTTGGGGCTCGGATTGGTAATCGATCACCGCAGATCAGTACCATACGAATGACCCAATTAGTTTACCTTACTGTATCCGACTCGTTAATGTGGAGCAATTTGTGTTAATTTACAGGCGTTTTTTCGTGTTTTTGACTTCCGATCCGCATTCGGGGCAGGTGCCGGAGGTGTTGCCGGTGAGGTTGTATGTACACTGCTCGCATAATCCCTTTCGACGACGATATTTTCGTCTCAAGGGTCCAAAAGCATAACGTATCACAAACCACATCGGTATGGCTACAAAAAGTAAAATAGGAAGCCAGATGTCGAATCCAATCTCACGTGTACGATGTGAGTAGGATCGTAATTGAGACTTTGTTTGCGGTTGAAAGAATGTAAAATGCAACCCGGACCTTTTATCATACATTAATCTCCGCGTGATTTTTTTACCGTTCTCAACGTGTTTGCTAAATGATTGTGGGTCATCATTGCCAGGATCCGTAAAGTAATCCCAGTGTAAAGCTATGTGTCCGTCGATTAAAGATACGACAACAAATCTATCGTTCGAGTCGACGATTTCCCAAAGTAAAGGTCTATGACTGCTGGTAATCCAGCTGCATATCAGTGTAATACCCAATAGCGTTATGACGGTGTAGCATGCTTGAAAAGTAGTAATCTTAAATTTTCGCATCATGGTTTTATTTCCGATCCGCATTCGGGGCAGGTTCCGGAGGTGTTGCCGGTGAGGTTGTACCCGCAATGGACGCAGCGCGATTCCGATTTAAGAAGCTGAAGAAATACGGTGCGATATTTTGCACAGTACAAATATGTAAAGCTATAACCGGTCATTAGTGCAATCCATACCCAAGTGAGATTGTTGTAGTAAAAGGTGAAAGCAATCACAGCCAATAGGATCAACCATGAGATCCACATCGATGGTTGCTTGTGCAGTAGTTTATGCGTTGTTAGATCCAATACTTTACGGTCTGAATCAAGATTGATGAGTTTCAACTCCTTCCCCGGCAAGCCAATGATGAAACCCAGAATGACAGGAGACGCGAGTACGAATAATGTAAAAAGGATTGGGTGAATCACTCTCCAATTCCATAGCCATTGCATCATGAGATATCCGATCCGCATTCGGGGCAGGTGCCGGAGGTGTTGCCGGTGAGGTTGTACACGCAATGGACGCAGCGCGATTCCGATTTAAGAACTTCACGAATGACCGTACGAAATGTTGCGGGAATATAATATGCCGAAGTAAGGATGATCAGGAACAGTATGGATTCAGCCTGCCAGACATTTTCGTAAAAATTGAAAACAATAGTTAACGCAGAAAAATTTAATACCAGGAGTATCCACATCAAAGGTTGACGGACAATTTTTTCACTAATTTTTAGATTCAGCTCTTTACGATCAGGATCTTGCCGTACGATCTCCCATTCTTTTCTGCTCGGAAGCCTATGCCGCAGTACAAAATAGACAATTATACATACGACAATCAGAATCAATTTAATTATATGCCACTGCATGATAGATTTCCGTACCGTAAGTTATTTGCTGATAAGGAGTATACCTGATACGGGGTCGATCATCACTGAGTGACTTTTTTGTCGAGATTCAGAAGGATTTTGTCGTTTTCTGTGAATTTGATATACTCTTGATATGAGTACCAAACGAGAAAAAGTGGTTGTGGCTATGAGCGGGGGTGTGGATTCGAGCGTAGCTGCTTGTCTGCTCATCGAGCAGGGGTACGACGTGGTGGGTCTGTTCATGCGGGTCGGGGTGGAAGAGCCTAAGCCGGAGTTTTCGATGCCGGGTGGCATGCCCAAGCCGAAGGCGCCAGCATGTGAATCGAATGCCGATCAACATGGCGGCGTTACGCTTACCCATGGCACCCATTCAACAGAGTCACCCGTAGCCGAAAAACATGCCCACGCAAGCGTGGGCATGCCACCCAGTAATTCGGATACTAGCCCGCTCCCTGACGGGCGCGGCTCGGATAATATTCCACGCACTCATTCTGACGAAAACCGTCCCCCACCCTTGCTACGCAAGAATGGGGCACCCGGCCAAGTGGCACCCGAAAACCATTCATCTGAGCCGCATGCTTCAGCTTGCGCGGAGTCAGTGAGTAGTGAAAATCCGAGTGGGTTAAAACCCGCGGCTCAGGAAGTGCGGGAACATCAGGGGTGTTGTAGTGCATCCGACGCTGCAGACGCGCGGTTCGTATCGGGCATGTTGGACATCCCCTTTTTCGCATTGAATTTTCAATCGGATTTCGAGGAGATCATCGACTACTTCGTGGATGAATACGCGCGCGGCCGCACGCCGAATCCGTGTGTTGTGTGCAACGACAAGCTCAAGTTCGGTAAGTTGTTGGACTACGCCGATGCGGTCGGAGCAAAGTATATCGCGACGGGTCATTACGCCCGGATTGAAAAAGGTAACGAACAACGCAACGAACAAAATAACGATCGAAGTGACGAACAACATAATGGTGGCCACAAGCTGCTTCGCGGGGTGGATCAAAACAAGGATCAGTCGTATGTGTTGTTCGGGCTTGGTCGGGATGTGCTCGATCGTGTTTTGTTTCCGGTGGGTGAGTTAAACAAAAGCGAAGTACGCGACATTGCGAAGAAATATAATCTGCCGAATCAGGATAAACCCGATTCGGTGGAGATCTGTTTTGTGCCGGATCGCGATTATGCGCGGGTGGTGAGGGAGCGCCGGCCCGATGCGTTTGCCAGCGGTGAGGTGGTCGATCAGAACGGCGAGGTATTGGGGCAGCACGAGGGTGTGCCGCTTTATACAATCGGTCAGAGGCGCGGTTTGGGGATCGCAGCTGGGAAACCTATTTATGTGACGGAGTTGAATGTCCTCAATAACACGGTGACGGTGGGTGAGTCGGATGCGTTGTTGTGCGATTCGCTGATTGCGGATCGGGTGAACAGGCTGACCGATTGGCCGGATGATCCTTTTCGAGCGATGGTGAAGATTCGATATTTGCACAAAGCGGCAGCAGCTACGATTTATCCGATGGATGAAGATCAACATGGCGGCGCTGCGCTTGACCGTGGCACCCATTTGCCAGCAACACACAATATTTCATCGACAACCGAAATCAGTCCCCCACCCTTGCTTCGCAAGAATGGGGCACCCCCTCTAAAGCCCACAGTTCGGGTACGAGTTGTATTCGACGAGCCTCAACGGGCGGTAGCGCCGGGACAGGCGG
>CBDTZI010000256.1:0-5484 GCA_965364865.1 uncultured bacterium
GCCACAACATCTTCAAGATCACACCCGCCGGGGAGATCACCGAAATCATAGACGTGACCGGCGACGGCGAGGACATTTCCTTCTCTGCTCCCAAAGGCATAGCCGTGGACGCAGCAGGTAACGTCTACTCGACGACAAGTCAGGGCGCTGTAAAGATTACTCCCGGTGGAGTCATCACTCAGATCATCGACGGCACCGCAGGAGGCGCGGGCAATTTGTTCGGTCCTCACGGCATCGCTGTAGACACGGTGGGTAACGTCTATGTGACGGGACAATCCAGTCATAACGCCTTCAAGATCACACCCAAGGGTGTCATCACCCAGATCATAGACGAAGCAGGAGCTGGCGTAGGTAAACGCCTAAATTCTCCTCAAGGCATCACGGTAGACTCCGTGGGGTATGTCTATGTGGTCGGCGGGTCAAGTAGTAATGTGTTCAGGATCACAACAGGTGGGAGTATCAGCGAGGTGGTTGATGGCTTTACCAGTCCTCGTGGTATCGCGGTAAGCGCCGACCGCCTCGTGTATGTAACTAGCTCCTTTACTTACAACGTCTTAAAGATTACTGGGGGCATCGAAGAGATCATCGATTCCCTCGGCGACAACGCCGGCAACGTCCTTCATACTCCATTGGGTGTTGCGGTGGACGCCACGGGCAATGTCTATGTAACCGGATCGATCAGCAGCAACGCGTTTAAGATTACACCTGCAGGAGTCATCACCGAGATCATCGATCCTACCGGTGACGGAACCGGTAACATCCTTACTGGTGCCGAGGGCATCGCGACAGACGCAACAGGAAACGTCTATGTAATTGGAGCGAACAGTAACAACGCCTTCAAGATCATGCTCGCCGGATGCGAAAATGATGACGAATGTGATGACGGATCGTTTTGCAACGGCGCAGAAACCTGCGATTTACTCCTTGGTTGTCAGGCAGGGACTGCGATCGATTGTACAGATGAAGACGATTGCACCATCGACAAATGTGATGAATCAACGGATTCCTGCACACATACAGATGGTGACAGCGACGAAGACGGAGTTTGCGATTCAGTCGATGTATGCCCAGGTTCAGACGACACTATTGATAACGACGAAGATGGCACACCCGATGGCTGCGACGATTGCCGCAACGACCCCGACAAAATCACGCCGGGTGATTGTGGTTGTGGAATTGCCGAAGGTTCCTGTGGTGGTTGTGCAAGTGATGGTGATTGTGATGACGGCTTGTATTGCAACGGCGTGGAAACATGTGATGCAAAACTTGGTTGCCAGGATGGTACCGCTGTCAGTTGTGAAGATAAGAATGAATGTACCATCGATCTCTGTGATGAAGTTAATGATCTATGTACACATGACGACAGGGACAGTGATGGTGATGGTATTCCAGACGAATGCGATGAATGCCCATTAGACAACCCCAACGACAACGAAGACGGCGCGTGCGGCCCACCACCAAGTCGTTCCAGGGATATTGATCGCGATGGTATTTCAAATGCGTTAGACGATTGCCCTGGCACTACTTTCCAGGCGGTCATTGATGAAAATGGTTGCTCGTGTGATCAGCTCGATGGTGACGAAGACGGCGTAGATAACTGCCTGGATGAATGCGCCGATACACTCGTAACATCCGAAGTCGTTGGTGAAACAGGCTGTACTTGCAGTCAGATCGATTGTGACGACGACAATGACTGCACCGACGACAGTTGTGAAGACGGTATATGCGTCAATGCATCCAGTTGCACGGATGACGGCGAATTCTGTAATGGTGTCGAAATCTGTGATGACCGTGCGTGCCTATCCAGCGGAAATCCTTGCGGCGACAATGAGACCTGCAATGAAAACACGGATTCGTGCGACCTGGATGTCACGATCGGTCAACCGGTTCCATCGTTGTGTGGCAATTTTGGTGACGGTTGCACGATAACTCCTCCGGCGTTGATTTTGACTTTCTTCGGGCTGTTTGCCCTACGATTCGCCGGACCGCGAAAAAGATTTCGATAGTTCGCAGGCCTAGTGTTTCTTTAATCTTGACATGCTTGAAAACCACGGGCAAGCCTAGCTGGCTTGTCCGTGGTTGACTATAAGTAACTATATCACTGGAAGTGGAGGTCACGATTGTGAATACCGGGAACATTGCATTCAATATCAGTGGAACTCACCGCACGGGTGAAGGATCCCATGGCGGTGCTTGAAGCGGCTATCCACGCTGATGACATCAATGTGGAAGATGGGATTGAATGGGGGCTACATTGCCCGTTTTTTTATTTTTTATCCGGAAAATTTCCTGAATTCCCTGTCAATTTTGTAAATGATTCATATACATAGAATGATTGCTTTCCGCAAAAACAACATTTAAGAATGACCTTGTTATCCTGGGGATCGACGTCTGCGAAATAAAGTTTTCCGCAACATAAATTGTTGATTTGAATCTGTTCAGATAAGTTGTTCATGTACATTCAGTTGCCCTATAATCAGGTACTCTATTTCCAATCAATCTATGGTGAAACGCACCCCGAATGAGAGCGTTACAAACCTACTCCACCTTGTCATGCGTGAAACGTACTCAACACACGCAACAATAAATTCATTTGACGTGACCAGACGCCGTCGATAAAGTACTACTGAACTATTGCATTTACACGTTATATTTTGCATAATGTTAATATAGACAACATGAGACCAAACGAACCCATTACAGAACTATTAGATGCCGCCTATCGTGATGACGATGATGCTAGGCACAAAATCGTATCGCTGATCTACAACGAGTTACGTCAAATGGCACAAGGAGTCATGGCTGGCGAATCGCCCGCGCACACTCTGCAAGCTACAGCGATTGTGCATGAGGCCTATTTGAGATTGTTCGGAAAAGGGAAGCAGGAATGGGCCAACCGGAAACATTTTTTTTCGGCTGCGGGAAATGTTTTGCGTCAAATCTGTGTAGATCACGCACGTAAGAGAGACGCTTTAAAGCGTGGCGGTCAGAGACAACGAGTTTCTTCCGATGGATTGTCAATAGCGGGTTTCAATATGGAACCAGCCGAAGTGCTGGGTATTCACGAAGCACTTGATGATTTAGAAAAAATACAGCCACGAGCGGCAAGCGTTGTACTAAATCGCTACTTTAGTGGACTCAGCGTAGAAGAAACAGCAGTGGCGCTGGAAGTTTCAACCCGTACGGTTGTGAATGATTGGCGTTTCGCACGAGCCTGGTTACGCGACAAGCTATTTGATGACGAACGACTTGATGACAATAAATCATGACATAAGCGATTCGTACTGGCAGCGTGTCCAACAAATCTTTGATGTAGCCGTTTCATTAAATTCCAATGATCATACGACATACCTGAAAAAAGTATGTGGCAATGATGTCAAACTTCAAAAGGAAGTGGAAAACTTACTGTACCATCACAAAAAAGCGGATCTCGACTTCATGAATTTGCAGGAGGCTGAGACCTCTAAAATTCAAACACCCGATTCTCACGATAACGATCCTCTGATTGGTAAATACGTTGGTCAGTTCAAAGTCATTCGTGTCATTGCGTCGGGTGGAATGGGAACGGTCTACGAAGCACAACAGGAAAAACCCAGGCGTGTTGTTGCGTTAAAAATAACCAAGTCCTGGATCACCAGCAAATCAATACTTAAACGGTTTGAATTTGAATCGCAGGCGCTGGCAAGACTCACGCATCCTAACATTGCACAGGTATACGATGCGGGAATCCATAAAGATCATGAAACGAAAATCAATCTCCCTTATTTTGCGATGGAATATGTGGAAAACGCATCTTCCATCACGAAGTACGCCACTCGTCATGATCTTACTATGAAGCAACGACTGGAGTTGATGATCCATGTTTGTGCCGCCGTCCATCACGGGCACCAGAAAGGGATCATTCATCGTGATCTCAAACCGGGTAATATCCTGGTGGACCAGCAGGGACTTGTAAAAATTATCGATTTCGGTATCGCCCGCTCCATTGATTCGGACGTGGCGATCACAACGGTACAGACCGATGTAGGTCAAATTCTGGGCACGTTACAATATATGAGTCCCGAACAGTGTGAAGCCGACCCGCTTGGAATTGATACGCGAAGCGATATTTACTCGCTCGGTGTCGTGTTGTACGAATTGTTGTGCGGTCAATTACCATACGACGTGACCCGGACAACCATCGCCGCCGCAGTACGTGTGATCAGTGAAGATTTACCTCTAAAACCCAGCGCAATACGCAAAGCCCTGCGTGGTGATTTTGATTTGATTCTACTTAAGGCGTTGGACAAAGATCGGAATCAGCGCTACCAGTCTGCTTCCGACTTCGCACGCGATATGCAGCATTATCTCAACAACGAGCCGATCGAAGCCCGGCCACCGACGATGTGGTCACGCGGATTACGATTCGTGGGTTCCCATCCAATTCTGATCACAACCGCCGTGAGTATTTTTATTGCAGCCACTATCTTTTTGGGAACATTTTTATCATTACGATGGGCAAAACAGACACCACATGAACTCGTCTACATGGAAAATCAAAGAAAAGTCGGCTTGATCTCCTATTCAGGTCATGTAATTAAATCCTGGGAAGCGAATTCATCTAATTCTATTCGTAAAGGGACTTATCTCGAAACGAAAAGTGAAAAAAACAATCGACGATTGGTTATTTTGGGATACAACTGCGCCCATGAAGGCCCCTTACGCGGCAGTCTGGCGATGTATGACATCGACCGAAGTGATGAAACCCCGATCTGGAAGAGAAAGTTGAATCAGGAAGACATTCCGTTCACTACGCGTACCTCGGGATTCGCACCGGAAGATTTTGGCGTTGAACAATGTAACACGCTGGAAGTGTTTGAAGAAAATCCGGGGCCTGAAATTATTGCGATTTATAGTCATCTGTATTCCAGACGAGCCATATGCATCTATAGCCTTGACGGCGAACTGTTGTATCGAATATGGCATGATGGTGCCATCATTTCCTATTACATGATGCAAAAAGCAGGCCTGCTCATATTCGCTGGAGAAAATGCGGATGCGTATTGGGAGGATCGAGGGCATCCAGGAATTACGGAACGTCATCCGCACGTCGTTTACGCCCTGCGGCCAAAAATGGGGTTCATCTCCAGCAAGTATTTGAAAACTCAACCCGGTGAAAGCGATTTACATCCAGCCTGGTACCAATGTCTATTACCGGCAAGATCCACCGACGTCTTTGATTACCCCAAACTACATACGCCGGGATTAACCAATTTTAATGACGGATTGCATGTAGCATTTTCATTATCGTTCCGTGACGTTTCAGCGGCCCATGTCGATTATATACTTGATCAGCATGGTGAGATTGTTCTAGGTGCACACACCGTAACGGATGGCTACTTGCGTCATCCAGAATTGCCACGTGTTGAAGATTTCAAAATCGGGCCGCTCCCGCCGATCATCGACCAAGCCAACAAAGATTCGGATTGACAACTATGTTTTGAA
>CBDTZI010000257.1:0-5475 GCA_965364865.1 uncultured bacterium
CGCGAACCCTGATAACGCTGTTTGAAAACTTCCTGTTTGTTGCGGGCGTCGGAGTCGGCGATACCCCACTCGACGCGAATCTGTTTGTGCAGATATTCCGCTAACGCCTCAGCCATCTCCACGCCCAGACCGTGCAGATGCAGATAGTCCTTATATCGATCCTGCTCAAACCACTCTCGTGCGACTTCACTAACTTTTCGACCCATCGTCACAGCCATGAACGCAACCACATCGAATTTACCGCTGGATACGGGTTTGAAAAAATCACTTAAACACCAGTACGGAGGCTTACCCATACGCGGAAACTCAAATGTCTCCAATATCTGCCCGTGATCGTCGGGGTGATAGACGATCAACGTATCCTGATCCGACTGGGCGGGCCAATATCCGTACACCGCTTTGGGTTGCAAAATATTTTCTTTTTCGCATTGCTCGATCAGTCCGCGAAGAATGGGCCTGACCTCCTCGTTGAGATAGCGTTTAAATTCTTCCGGACTTCGACGATTTTTTCGATACTGCCACTGCACTCCGAACAACATTTTTTCATTGAGGTAAGCCGCGATCGCACGAGGCTCAAAATGATCCACCACGCGAAGACCCCAAAACGGTGGCTCGGGAACAGGTTCATCACGAGAGATATTCGATTTCGGCGGAACATAACCGTATCGGGCCGACGCCTCTTCATGTAAATCGATTTTCGACGGTAGCTGATAATCATCATCGCCACCCTTCGTGGACGCCTCCGACAGGACACGCTCTTGAACATGTTGTGGCTGAGCGAATTCACCGGCCATGATGGCGTCCATCAAATGCAAGCCCTCAAACGCATCCTTCGCATATCGAACGGTGCCATCATATTCGGGTTGCAAATCCTGTTCCACATATTTACGCGTGAGAGCAGCTCCCCCGAGAATCAATGGAACATCAATGCCGCGTTCGTTCAACACCGCCAGATTTTCGCGCATCACCACGGTCGATTTCACCAACAGACCCGACATACCTATCGCGTCGGCGCCGTTCTCATTAAACGCGTCAACAATGTTACTGATGGGCTGTTTGATGCCCAGGTTATAGACCAGATAGCCGTTGTTGCTGAGAATAATATCAACGAGATTTTTACCGATATCGTGTACGTCGCCACGCACCGTCGCAAGCACGATCGAACCCCGCCCAGCGGCGTCGGTCTTTTCCATGAACGGTTCCAGGTGTCGAACCGAAGCCTTCATCGTCTCTGCAGATTGCAACACAAACGGAAGCTGCATCTGTCCCGCACCAAACAGATCGCCCACCGTTTTCATGCCGTCGAGCAACATGTTGTTGACAATGTCCAGCGGGCGGTGTGTCAACATGGCTTCATCAAGATCATCTTCCAGATTGATCCGGTTGCCATCGATAATCCGCTGTTTGAGACGATCTTCCACACTCTTGGGAAGCGGTTTTTCTTCTACCGCCCCGCCCTCTATGTTTTCAAAAAGATTCAATAGCTCATGCAACGGATCATATCCGTCGCGCCGACGATCAAAAATCAAATCCTCAGCCAGCTGTCGTTGTTGTTCTTCGACTTTGAACAGCGGCACGATTCGCGCGATGTGCAAAATGGCGGCGTCCAACCCGTTTTGCGTGGCATAATGCAAGAACACACTGTTCAAAACTCTGCGGGCGGGCGGCTTGATTCCAAAGCTGATGTTACTCAAACCCAACAGCGTATGCACACCCGGACACTGCGTTTTAATTTCCTTCAACGCTTGAAGCGTTTCCAGGCCCAACCGTCGATCGTCTTCGTTCCCGGTGCAGATCGTAAATGTCAGCGGATCGAATATCAGATCGGTGGGTTTGATGTGGTGTCGATTCACCACCAGATCGTAAATTCGCTTGGCTACGGCCACTTTTTGATCACACGTCTTAGCCATCCCATCTTCATCGATGGTCAACGCGATCAACGCAGCCCCATATCGCTTAGCCAGAATGCAAACCGCGTCGAGTCTTTCCTCGCCGTCTTCGAGGTTGATCGAATTGATGATGCTTTTACCACCCGCAATTTTCAAAGACGCCTCAATTACCGGCACTTCCGTGCTGTCGATCACCAGTGGAGCGGTTACGTCCGTAGCAAACCGCTTCAAAAGTGTAGTCATGTCCGCGACTTCATCCCGACCCACATAAGCGGCACACACGTCAAGGAGATGACTTCCGTCTTTCACCTGGTCACGAGCCATTCCCACCATGCCGTCCACATCATCTTTGGCGAGCATTTCACGAAACATTTTCGATCCGTTGGCGTTGGTGCGTTCACCGATCGCCAACACCGCGTTTTCCTGCTTCAGTGGAACGGATTGATATAGACTGCTGACCGACGGCTCAAATTGAACGCTGCGTGATTTCGGTTTTCGACCCGATACCGCGTCGACCACCGCAGCTAAATGCTCCGGCGTGGTGCCACAACATCCACCGACGATGTTCACGCCGTCTACTTCAACAAACTCGGTCAGCCACTTGGTCAATTCTTTGGGCGTCAACGCGTAGTGAGGTTTACCGTCCACCAGTTGTGGCAGACCGGCGTTGGGTTGTACGATTAACATGCGATCGCAATGGCGGCTGAGATAGCGAACGTGCTCGCTCATCTCCTGCGGACCGGTGGCACAGTTTAGTCCGATCCCTGCGATTTGGTCATATGGCTCCAGCGCGGTGAGAGCCGCCGCGATTTCCGTACCCACCAACATGGTACCCGTCGTTTCGATCGTCACGGTGCAAAGGATGGGAACGTCTCGACCCTTTTCTTTCATTGCATCCAAGGCGCCAACAATCGCAGACTTCACCTGTAAAATATCCTGACACGTTTCAACCAGCAACACATCCACACCGCCATCAAGCAGACCGCGCACCTGCTCGGTATAACTGTCGAGCAACTCATCGAACGTAGCCTGTAAAAGTGAGGGTAACTTTGTGCCCGGCCCGATGGAGCCGATCACAAATCGCGGGCGATCCGGTTTTTCAAAATCATCACAGGCTTCACGGGCGATTTGCGCCGCCATCTTGTTAATCTCATAAGTGCGTTCCGCAATGCCAAATTCGGAGAATACAACCTTGTTGGCGCCAAACGTGTTGGTCTCCACCGCGTCACATCCGACCGACAAAAAAGATCGGTGCATGTCACGGATCAAATCAGGCCGTGTCACGGTCACAATATCCACGCAGTTTTCATGACCCTCGTAATCTTTCAACGTCAGGTCTGCTCCCTGAATGCACGTGCCGGAGGCTCCGTCAAAAACCAATACCCGTTCACGGGCGGCTGAGATAAATTTTGATTCGTTCATAATTTTTGTTTGTTCTCTTGGGCCGTGGACCTGCCCCGTAGTCACTTTCGTATGTTCGCTGCGCCCATATCCTGAAATTAATTATCGGCACATTTGCGAGGATCAGCCACATTTGATCACCCTCGGCCCGGTTCACATTCTACATGATCGATCAACAAGAACATACCATAAATCGCGTATTTTCCCCAGTCAAAAACAGATCCATCCACTTGAAGATCATGCCAAGTGTCGCCATGTGACGCCGGTAAGCCTCCACAATTATCCACATCTACCCCTTGAAAGATGTGTGCGATTCTCGTACAAAATAGGGATGAAAATAGACCAGATCACGGACGTACCCTGTCCGGAAAGGAAGCAGTGATGACCAGACATAAACCGATGTTTCTTTTGTTGATGATCCCCGCCTACGCTGCCTGTATCAGCGCCCCAGTACAAATGTCCTGGGCGAAGGGAAAATCACCCATTGTCTATCCCCCCGCGCCTCAGTCGGATCAGGTGGACGACTTTCACGGCACTAAGGTAGCTGATCCCTATCGACCACTGGAAGACCCCGACTCACCCGCCTCGAGGAAATGGATTGAAGCGGAAAACAAAATCACCTTCGCTTATCTCGAATCGATCCCACAACGAGCGGCGATCAAAAAACGACTGACGAAACTCTGGAACTATGAAAAATTTGGCATGCCCTATAAAGATGGTGGTCGGTACTTCATGACCAAAAACGACGGCCTGCAAAATCAGAGTGTGCTCTATTGGGCGAAATCCCTGGACAGTAAGCCCAAAGTGTTGATCGATCCCAACAAATTCTCCGACGATGGAACCGTATCATTAAGCGGATGGGAAATCAGCGACGACGGAAAACTCCTGGCGTATGAAAAATCCGTATCCGGTTCCGACTGGCGGGAGTGGCGAGTGCGCGAAGTCGATACCGGTAAAGATTTGAAAGATGTCGTGAGGTGGGCCAAATTTACTACAGCTTCATGGACCAAGGACAGCAAGGGATTTTTCTATAGCCGTTATGATGCGCCACAAAAAGGTCAGGAACTCAAACAAGCCAACTATTTCCAGAAACTTTATTACCACAAACTCGGAACGGATCAATCAACAGACGAATTGATCTACGAGCGAAAAGATCACAAGGATTGGGGATTTGGCGGCAGCGTGACCGACGACGGCCAATATCTGATCATCGGCGTTTGGAAAGGAACCGCACGCAAAAATCTTCTTTTCTATAAGGATTTAACCAAGAAAGATTCAAAGGTCGTTGAACTCATTCAAGAATTTTCAGCACAATACAACTTTATTGATAACGACGGTTCGATGTTCTGGTTCCTCACGGACGACGGCGCGCCAAATCAACGAGTGATCGCGATCGACATCAACCACCCCGCGCGCTCCCACTGGAACGAAATCATTCCCGAAGCCAAAGACACCTTAACCAATGTAAGCCTTGTAGGTCAAAAATTTGCCGCTACCTACCTCAAAGACGTGATTACACAGGTCAAAATTTTTGACTTGAAAGGTAATTTTATTCGTGACATTAAATTTCCCGGACTCGGTTCCGCTGGCGGTTTCAGCGGAAAACGTGACAACTCGGAAACATTTTATTCTTACACCAGTTACTTAACACCCTATACAATCTTTCGATACAACATGAACACGGGACAAAGCAAGATTTATCGACAGCCCAAAGTCGATATCAATCCCAGCGACTTCGTCTCCAAACAGATTTTCTACAAGAGCAAGGACGGCACAAGAATTCCGATGATCCTAAACTACAAAAAAGGGTTGAAGATCGACGAAAACACTCCCACCCTGCTTTACGGTTACGGCGGGTTCAACATTTCCATTATACCACGATTCAGCGTGACCAACATGGTCTGGATGGAAATGGGTGGTGTGTATGCGGTGGCGACGCTGCGTGGGGGTGGTGAGTATGGCAAGAACTGGCACGAAGCCGGTATGAAGCTCGTCAAGCAAAACGTGTTCGACGATTTCATTGCCGCTGCCGAATGGTTGATCGATAACAAACACACGCGAACAGAGAAGTTGGCCATCTCAGGCCGAAGCAACGGCGGATTGCTTGTCGGCGCCTGCATGACGCAGCGGCCCGATCTGTTCGGCTGCTGCCTGCCGGCCGTGGGTGTGATGGACATGTTGCGGT
>CBDTZI010000258.1:0-5466 GCA_965364865.1 uncultured bacterium
TCGCTTTGCTCATTTCGGAAACTATAAAGATTTTGAACTCTGGCGGGAGGTCATCAACGATTTTGAATCAAAACATCCCGCCGTTCGTGTTCAACAGGAATACGTCGTTGGCTTATCGAATCACTATAACACCAAATTGCGACAACAAATTTTAACACAAACACTGCCCGAAGTCGCACTCATTCAGCTGGGACCGTTTCACGAACTGGCGAAGCATTTCGCCGACCTGACCGAGCTGTCACGCACCGCCGCAAACGATCACAAACTGCTGGACCAAACGCTGAATGATACGGGTATTGAAGCGTTTACCGTGAAGGGGCAGTTGCGAGGCCTGCCCGTTTCCGGTGGCAATTTATTAATCTATGGCAATCGTAAATATTTTCAGCGAGCGTCGCGGTATCATCACAAACCCATCCCCCTGCCCGACGAACACTGGACCATGGAAGATTTTCATGAAACAGCAAAGCTACTTACCTGCGACTTCGACGGCGACGGGAAGTACGATCAATTCGGATTTTGGCTGCCGCGCTGGATTTATTTTTTACCGTTTACCTGGTCGTACGGAGCGACGCTGACCGACGATGATCACCAGTCGTGGACGTTTACCGACGATAAAGCGATACAAGCCATTTCGTTTTACAAAAAATTGGCTGCGGGCGACTATACAACAAAGAGTGATCGCGTCAGTCCGCGCGACGACGAAATCCCACAGCTCTTTCAGGACGTCGGTTTTTTAACGGGCAAAACCTCCATGTGTGTTAATGGCCCGTGGTTTCTTCCGTTTCTTGAAAAAACAGCGCTCGCGGATTCTTATTTCGTCGCACCCATCCCTGTCGGTCCCGCCGGTCGATCAACGCGAATCACCTGGGACGCAGCCGTCATGGCTAAAAATCTAACGCCGACAAAACAAAAATCCGCCCGGAAATTTATACAGTTTCTCGTATCTAAAAAAGTGCAGGATCGAATCGCTCGATCAGGCCGAGCGTTACCCGCTCGAATCAAATCGCTAAACCTGTTCGCCGATCATCCCAACCGTCAACAAAGGCAACCCTTTATCGACGCACTGTCCTACAGCCGACTGCAACCGATCCTGCCCCGGTTCAACCAGATCGATCGCCTCATCAACGATCATCTGTACCGGTTCATCAATTCCGAAAATGATCTCGACGCTAAAACCATGCTCGAACAACTCGCTCGCGAACCGATCATCCTCGAAACCTTCAACGCAACACCACCTCCGTTGCAGGACGAGTCACCATGAAACATCACGGACGATGGTTACTCATTCCCTGGCTTGCGGGCTTTATTCTGATGATCGCGATCCCTCTTCTAGCACTGATGGTGTTATCCACGCTGCGAACCGACGGCGGTATTACGCAAAATAAAACCGAATGGGTCGGCGCGGAACATTTTCGCAAAGCACTGCGCATCGATTCTTCATACGAAACCCAGGCAAACGATCCCTGGTACTGGAACTCGCTCGGCGGTAAACCCGACGATCCGAAATTTTATCAGTCCATCTACAACAGTTTGTGTTACACGATATTCGCTGTGCCGCTGGGTTTACTCTCGTCGCTGATGGTCGCTCTGCTGTTGAACCGATCATTCTACGGTCAATCGTTGATTCGATCGCTGGTGTACGTCCCGCACTTACTCAGCGGCGTCGCCACCATCGTCATCTGGAGCTGGCTTCTCAACCCACAGTTTGGAATCATCAACCAGGCGATTCAATGGCTATATCTATTGATCGATCCCATCGTGCGCGTTGTTCATGAACCCGGAACGGCCCATTGGGCTACACCCGATTGGTTGTATTCACCCTTCTGGAGCAAGCCGGCAGTGATCCTGATGAATACATGGACGATGGGCGGAGCGATGTTGATTTTTTTAGCCGCGTTGCGTCGTGTACCCGACACTTTTTATGAGGCCGCGGATCTGGATGGTGCGGGCACGCTGAAAAAATTCCAACACGTCACCTGGCCCGTGATTACACCGGTCGTGTTGTTCAACTTGATTGTGTCGACCATCTTTTCCATGCAGATTTTCAGCGAAGCGTACATGCTGCAAAATCGCCAACAACAGGATAGCCTGCTCTTTTATGTTTTATATGTTTATCGCACCGCGTTTGAGTCGCCCTATCAACTGGGTTACGCATCGGCGCTGTCGTTGATTTTTATACTCGTACTGATGATCGTGATCTTCCCGCTCATCTACACCAGCCGGCGCTGGGTCTACGAAGAACAATGAAATGAAAAGTCGAAAAATCGAAACCTGGGTGCCACTAGCGGCTTGCCCGCCAGTGTTGTTGAGTAACTGGGTGGCATGCTCCACGCTTCACACTCGTGTGTTGCGTGGGTATGTAATAAAAGGTGGTATGGGTAAATAAGTTTACCCGTGTAACCGAGACGCGCCCTAAGGAAGCGGGCCATCTACATGATGGATATATTAATTAACCTATGATATCACGACCGATCATTCGCATATCAATATACCTCTCACTCGCAGCAGTTTGCGCGCTGATGTTACTGCCGGTGATTTGGGCGTTCGTATCCTCGCTCAAACCGCTGGACGAAATCTACGCATCTCCTCCGACCTTTTCCATCGACAAACCACAATGGTCAAACTACAACGAAGCCATAACGCGCCTGCCCGTATTGAGATTTATCTTCAACTCACTACTGATCGCGACCGTCTCTGCGCTCGGAGCGGTACTCACTTCGTCGATGGCTGGCTTCGCATTAGCCCGTTTATCCTTTAGCAACTGGATGCCTCATTCTTACAGAGTAAAGGTGGGGAACAGATTACCACGACTCTTATTCATGCTCGTACTTTTTTCGATGCTGATCCCCGCTCCATTATTGCTTATCCCGCGATTCATGTTGTTCGACGCACTGGGATGGGTGAACACTTATAAACCGCTGATCGTGCCGGCGTTTTTAGGTGGCGGTGCGTTTAACGTGTTTCTGTTTCGACAGTTTTTCAAGACCATTCCGCGCGAGTTCGACTACGCAGCTACCCTCGACGGAGCTTCGACCTGGCAGACCTACTGGTATGTCATTCTACCGATGGCCAAGCCCGCAGTGATCACCGCTGCCCTTCTGAGCTTCGTGTTTCATTGGCAATCGTTTCTCGAACCACTGGTCTATCTTTCGGACTTCATGACCTTTCCGATTTCGCTGGGTCTGCGCATGTATCAGTCGATGGCTGGCACCTGGGCAAATCTGCTGATGGCTACCAGCATCATCGCATTAGTTCCGGTCGCGGTTCTGTTTTTCATCTGCGAAAAATACATTATGCAGGGCTTAGGCGTCATCGGAAGCGAATCGGATACACGTTTGTAAAAACTTCGAGGTATTGGCTTTTCGACAATTTATTTGTGCCTCGCAGCAGCTCTGCGGCGCAGCTATGAGTTGATCATTTACCGAATGTTCTATCGCTAATATCAGTTAGAATCACTCAGCCAGGTCGAAAGCCATGACATCTTTTCTGTTACGAATGTATAACTTCGTAGATACGAGCGTGGGAACTGTCCACGATCTGGAATTCGCAACTTGAAAGCTAGCTAGTACATCAAAGCCTTTCGGCGAAACTTTTGCCATAGAGAGTTTTCCGTCATCATCTAATAGAATAAGCTTTTCGTCGGCGTACAGACATTGGGCCATATGAAATCCGCGTTTCCGCCAGGCGATCTTACCAGTTTTCCAATGAGCTGCCGCCAGAAATGAAGTATTATGCCCGCCGACCGATCCGTAGACGTAATCACCGATGCGAATGGATGTCCAACAGGACCCTCGAAGTTTAGGTTGAAACCATTTCTGATTAACCTTCATTTCATGATTCTGTCGAGTAATTTCAAGTAATCGGCCGCCACCGGAAGTGAACTGACTTGATACCCAGATGTGGTTGTCGTCACATTTCACGATCGGTGTGAGGTGATTTCCATTGGCAAACTCTATCGGTGAATGCCAGAGTAAACGACCCGTGTCTGGATCAAGCCCGTTAACTCCCTCTTGTGAAAAATATATATACTGATCTTTACCGGCCAACTGGATCAGCGATGGGCCCGCGTAACTTATGCTACCCGGTTCACCCTTCCATAAGATACTACCATCGCTCACATCGAGTGCGATTACACCGTGGTTGTCGCCCCCAACCTGTACGATAATGTTATTTTTATAGATCAGCGGGCTGCTTGAGTAGCCGTACTCTTCCACACGTTTTTTCCTCCCAAATTCGGAGGTAAGCTCGTGCTTCCAAAGTAACTTCCCGGATTTAAGATCGAGGCATCGCACGGAACCACTAATACCAACGGATACAATTCGATCACCGATGATTAATGGTGTGGCGTTCGGTCCAGGGCCAAAATACTCTCTCATATCCGGCCAAAGTTTTCGCAGATAACGATGCTCCCAATTCGTAGCACCGGTAGCTGCGTTTAGTGAAATAACAACTTCGTGATCACCCTCGCTATACGAAGTATAAAGCTGACCCTCTTCGAATAGAATTGCCGAATAACCATCACCCAGTGGTCGTTTCCACAGTTGTTTTGGTCCATGCTCGGGCCATGTATCCGCAAGACCTGTCACCTGTACGGTAAAGTCGCCTTTGGGGCCTCCCCATTGCAACCAGTCCTCAGCCAGTGCAGGACGTAAAAAAAATATAACGGCTAGGAAACAAAAAAGCCTCGTTCTACATCGTAATTTTCCACTCGATTGAGCTTGAGTGATCTGTGATGGAATTAATTGCATAAATGTCTCTCCTTACGATCGTTAACAATTTACTTATGTCGTGCAATCGCCCTGCGGCGCAGTTCCGCGTTGATGAATTCCTGAATCTCGCCATCCAGCACGCCCTGTGTGTTGGCTGTGGTAACCATCGTGCGCGAATCCTTCACCCGCTGTTCGGGATAAAGAAAATAGCTGCGGATCGAATTGCCCCAACCGATGGCACCCTTCTCGCTGTAAATCTTAGACAATTCGCTGTCGCGCTTAGCCTGTTCCAACTGATACAACCGGGCGGCTAACATCTTCTGCGCGGTCGCACGATTTTTGTGTTGCGAGCGCTGACTCTGACACTGAGCCACCATCCCCGTTTCCAGATGCGTCAGTCGCACAGCCGATGATGTTTTGTTGACGTGTTGACCGCCCTTGCCGCTGGCGCGATAGGTGTCCTCGCGTACCTCCTGATCCCAGTCGATATCGATCTCAATATCATCCACCTCCGGCTGAACATCTACCGAGGCAAACGAAGTCTCGCGTTTACTCTGCGCCGAAAACGGAGAGATGCGCACCAGCCGATGCACCCCCAGCTCGCACGAAAGATTTCCATACGCATACGCCCCCTTGACCAAAAAGCTACACGACTGAAGACCCGCGTTTTCACCGTCGCGCATGGCTAACTCTTCCACCGAATAGCCGCACGATTCAAAATAGCGCAAATACATCCGCAACAACATCTGCGCCCAGT
>CBDTZI010000259.1:0-5454 GCA_965364865.1 uncultured bacterium
TCGATTTTACGTTTCAACGCTTTTTTGTCCGTATCGAAGGATGACACCATTCTCGCCCGATCACTAAACGCGATCACCATCGCACGGGCTTGATCCGACATGTTATCGATACATCGCGAAGCCTGTTCCTTGGCCAGCTCCAATCGGGTGCGGCCGTTTTTTTCGACCACCGCCATTGACGCGGACTGATCAATCAACACGATGATCGTGTCCTCGTGCGTTTCCGCGGTCTCAAACATCGGCTTACCCAGCGCGATCGCACCGAGGATCAACATCAACAATTGCAATAACAATAACAGGCTGCTACGCAATCGTTGAAACGGAGAATTGACATGCAGGTCTTCCACCGCCCGCTTCCACAACATCGTGGACGGGACCAGATGTACGTTGCGTTTGAGTTTCAAAAAATACAACGCCAGCAGCGGCGGGATGGTTAGCCCGGCTGCGATCGCAATGGAAGTTGGATTTAAGAAATTCATGAATTATTTGCAGCTATCCAATATATTGTAAAATAAAAATCGAACACTACTTTCAAATCGTTTCGCACTGGCAGACAAGCTGCCAGTGGCATCCTGATTCGTTAATAAAAAGACAATCGTTAGGCGACCAGGCCTCTTTGTTTGAAATAGTTCATCACAATCTGATCAAACGGCACGTCCGACGAGGTAAACAGATAGTTGATAGCCCGTTTCGAGCAATATCCCTTCAGCTCTTCGCAATACGACTGCAGGTTATGTTTGTATCTGTTAATCAACGCCCGGCTGATTGTGACTTCAGCGGTGTCATCGTCCTCAATGTCGGTTAACCGCAAATCACCGACCAGCGGCGGATCGATTTCTTCCGGACTTAGAATCTGAATCGCATACAGGTCATACTTCTTTCCAAGTAAATATCGTAACCCGCTTTCGTAGCCGCCTTTTTCAAAAAAATCACTCAGCATCAACACAATACCCGGCTGCGGGTGACGAATGGCGAACTGTTTACAAGCTGCGGGTAGATTGCTGGCGCCGTCGCACTGAATCGCGGACAAAAACTCGATGACCTTGAACATCATTCGCCGGCCACGAACGCCGGTGAGCTCGTATTGCAGTCCGTTTGCGTAGGCGTAGATACTCACGCGGTCGTAATTATTCAATCCGATATAAGCGATGGAAGCGGCGATGCGTTTGGCGAACATGGCTTTGTTGGGCTGACCCCAGTCCATACTCTTGGAGATATCGAGCATCACGCTGACGTGCAAATCCTCTTCCTGCAAAAACAACTTCAAAAAAAGTTGCCCCAGGCGGGCGTAAATGTTCCAGTCGAGAAATCGCAGGTCGTCACCGCTGACGTAATTGCGATAGTCGGCGAATTCGACCGACTCGCCGCGCCTTTTGGTGAGCCGCTCGCCACGCATTTTACCCGAGAAAATTTTCCGACTCACCAATGCGAGCTGATCGAGCTTACGCATGAACGCCGGATCGAGTAATCCTTCTGAGTTTGTCTGGTCTGTCATCGCCATTGTTTTTTCCTGAGCCGCATGCTTTAGCTTGCGCGGAGTCAAACACTTCTATACCCGTTGAATCTTTATTACGCGGCCGCTTCCGACATGGTGGGAGTGTTGTCTATAATGTCACGCAACACGTCGTCTGTCTGAATCCCTTCCGCTTCACCTTCGAAGTTGAGATTGACGCGGTGACGCATGGCGGGTAAATATATTTTCTTCACGTCGGAAAAGCTGGCGTTAAACCGACCGTCCAGCAGTGCATTCAACTTGGCTGCGAGCACGATGGTTTGAACCGCACGCGGGCTTGCTCCCCAACGGATGTATTGGTTGGTGACATCCAGCGCAAATGGTCCCTTGGGGTGCGACGCCATCGTGAGGCGAACCGCGTAGTCCTGAACGTGTGGGGCGATGACCACTCGTCGCACGAGATTTTGAGTGCCGATGATTTCGTCGCCCGTCATGACAGCCTTAATTTCCGGCTTATACCCGGTCGTCGTGCGGTCTAAAATGGTATTGAGTTCTTCCTGGTTGGAATAGTTCACGACTAGCTTGAACATAAAACGGTCGAGCTGGGCTTCGGGGAGCGGATAGGTTCCTTCCTGTTCGATCGGGTTCTGGGTAGCCATCACAAAAAACGGTTCCTGCAACTGATGCCGGGTGCCGCCGACGGTAACGGAATGTTCCTGCATGGCTTCGAGCATGGCTGATTGCGTTTTGGGAGTGGCGCGGTTGATTTCATCCGCCAAAATGATCTGCCCAAACAGTGGCCCCTTTTCAAAAGTAAAGGAACGTTTGCCGGTTGCGGGGTCTTCCGAAATGATGGTCGTGCCGATGATATCCGCGGGCATCAGGTCGGGCGTAAACTGGATACGTGAAAACTTCAAATCCACCGCCTGTGAAAGCGTGCGAATCAAATACGTTTTTCCAAGACCGGGCACACCTTCGATCAGAACGTGTCCACCGACAAACAACGCGGTTAACACACCGTCGATCACGTCCTGATGGCCGACAATTGCTTTGCCGACTTCCTCTCGCACCATCTGGAATTTTTTGCAAAGTTCCTGGGTGGCTTTTTCAACGGACGGGTCAATTTTTGAAGCCATCACGCCTCTCCTCTATGTATGGAAGTGTTATCTTTAGATTCATGTTTTTCATTATATGATTAGCACCATTGGACTATGGGTCATTCGGGTTTTTTCTTTTTTTAGAACGAAGCAGTCTCGACGTCGTGGATTCCTGATCTGCCTCGCCTTCCGGGCCAGCCGCTTGGTCTTTTCCTTTGGCTGGCGTCGCTTTTGCCCCGCCCATCGCGTCTTTCAAATCGCCCGCGGGTTGATCCGCAAGGGGGGTGTCGGTTTCGTATTTTCGCCCAGTGGATTTTGGCGTAATCGGTTCGGGTTCCATGTCGAGGCGTTTGGGGCCTTCTTTTTCTGGCGAATCCATTTCGTCGCGAACGCGATCACGGGTATCACGCAGGTGTTCCAGCGCAACTTCGCTGCGTTTCCCCGTTTGTGCCATACTCGTAACACCGTGCGTCAGGAAATCAAACAGGGGGCCAATGTACTGGAAGCGGATCAGCCAGCCGATCAGTTCGGCCAATACGAACGCGCCCAGAATGCCCCACCAGGGTGCAAAACGTAGGTTGCAACCAAACAGTAACACAACCAGCACAACGACTTCAACCGCAATGGATAGCGCCAACCAGTTGGCCAATCTTCGCACGGAAACATCCAGTAAAAACAAAGGCAACAGTAACCAGGCTAACACCCACTCCCACGCCGGTCGTTTGGCCTGAGTGGGTGGCAGGTCATGGCGAAAGATGTCCACGTCCTTCGGTCCCGCGTCCAGCCAGTGTCCGCCGGTGATGTCTGCGACCTGGCGGAGGATCGATTCGTTGGGCATGAGGTCGCGATATTCAGGTGAAAAGGGTACGGACAACCCCGTGCGCACCGTGCCCATCATCTTACCTTTATTGTAAATTTGAATATTGGCGAGGTATTGGCCGGAGAGGTCCGCATCAAATTCAGCCTGGTAATTGCCCGGTCCCTTTTGTGTAAAACGAAGCGGGGTGGATTCACGATCGCTGCCGATGATTTTTGCCCGCAGTTGAAGGTTGTTCAGATAGCTCGCGTCTTTGTCGAGTGCGTCGATCACGATTTTACCTCGGCCGCCTTCGACTTTGGTGTAGGTGTCAAAATTTGCGGGGGATTCCTGCCTCATGCTCCAACGCACAATTTGTGACCAGAATTTGGCATACTTGGACCAGTTCGTCCAGTTTTTTCCCCACACCGGCCAATAACCGCTGGTGAAGGCCACGGTTTTACCCAGCTCATATTGCCAGTGAATCAGCACGGGATCATCGCCGTCGTCCGTGGACCTCACGAGGGGCATGATGACGTTGGGACTTTGCTTGGGCGAGGTTAACACCATGCCGCCCAGCGGCGGCAAGGTGGTGCTCATGGCATCGATACCGGTCATCAAATCGCTGAAGGCGTCCATGACTTGCGGCTGAAACGGCTCATCGATAATCAGCGGCCGACGTACCACTTTGGATTCTTTGACGAAAATTTGTGGCAGTTGTTTCGCATTTCGAGCGGCGTAATGTTTGCCGCCAGTGCGTGAGGAGATGTCGCGCATCGTTTGTTCGCGAACGTGTGCTCCCCAGCCGATGGCGATGGTGGATACGGTGATTTTGTCTCTGATGTAATCCCGAATCGTAGCCTGGGAAGGGCCTTGTGCATCGCCGTCGCTGAGTATGATGACGTGTTTCTGTGCGGCGTCGCGACCTCGACCCCTGGTTAATTCTTTGTGGGCCATCTTCATGGTCATACCAAAATCCGGCATGTCGCCGATTTGCATTCTTTGGATTTTCGCTTTGACGGCGGCTTTGTTGGTGGCCAGGTCCAGTGGAACTTCCCAGTTGTGTCCGCCGGGGGAATAGGTGTAAGCCAGGATGCCGAAGTAATCCTGCGAGCTGATGGTATCGACGCTTTTCTTAGCCATCTCCTTTCCCCAATAATTACCGCGGGGAATTTCGCAACTGTGCATAATCAACACCAACGCGCCACGAGGGATCACGCGTTTGTGTTTGATTTCAAACGAGACGGGCATAATTTCTTCGACCGGGCTGCCGATCCAACCGCCCGCGCCAAAACTTTCATCCCCACCGAGCATAATCAATCCGCTGCCCATGTCCTTGACATAGACCGCCAGTTCCTTTTGTTGTTGTTCGGTGAATATCGCAGCCGGGATGTTGGCTAAGATAATCGTGGCGTAGTTCATCATTTCCAACAAGCCGAAATCGCCCAGATCGGCCGCCGCGATCATGTCCACGCCCACGTTTTCGCTGCGCAGCGCTTCTACCAGCACGATGTCATGTTGAGGTTTATTGCTGATGACCAAAGCTCGGCTCGCACCCGAAACAAAGGTAAACGCACTGGCGGTGTTATTCAACGCGACCGCATCCATCGAATCGTTATCGGGGCGGAAGACTGCTTCGTAAGTTTGAGTACCAGATCGCTGTGCGGTGAGCTTGATAAAAAAAGTGTTGTTACCCGGTTTGAGACTGACATGAGCTTGCACCTGGGATAGCTCGACAAGCTTTTTGTTCTGAAAAATCGATATGGTTCCGCTACAAGCTTTGTAGCTGTGTAGAATCATGCGAATGGTGATCTGTTCGCCCGGCTCGGCGTGCGTGGGTGCGATCATTCGATCAAAATAGACTTCATTGCGATGCTGATAAAAAAGCGGCACGACATCGACGGGGATGCCATCCGCTTTGGCGCGTCGCGCTTCGGTCAACAAATCGCCCATGTTATCGTTCCCATCCGACATCAAAACAATGCGTTTGGCGGTATCGTGGGGAAACATGGCCATTGCCAGCCGCATGGCGGATGCGATATCCGTGCGATCCGTATTGGGCATCGCGGGTAATCGACCCGATGGAATGAAAAAACCACCCCGCATCG
>CBDTZI010000260.1:0-5447 GCA_965364865.1 uncultured bacterium
GTTTGCACAGAATTCCACCCTGCCGGAGATGAATATCGTGATGGGCAGGATGTTATTCACGCCAGGCTCGACTCAATCTCAATCTTTCCAACCCTTTACGCGTGATGCCAATCGCCGATTTCGGGAAATTATTCTCTCGACCGAACCATCACCCGATGACGCACTCCTTAACTCTGCCACACGTTGGCACAACAACATTATTCTCGCCCAGCGATTGTTATCCGCAGCCGGAATCACTTGGCTTGGTGTTTCGCAGGAAACGATTGACTCGCTGGTAGCCGAAGAGCCATGGCTCGAACCGATGGAAGGATGTTTGCTACATGCGTTAACGTGTCATACGCATGTAGCGGGTGAATGCGTAATCGAAATCGGTTCGTTGCGCGGTCAATCGATTAACATGCTGGCTCGTGCGCTGGAACAGGTCGGTAGTGATTCCAAAATAATTTCGGTCGATCCCCATCTGGAACAGCCGCTGCATCTGGATCAGGTACGATTGTCGCTGGCGAAAATCGGACAGGAGCATCGATTGATTCAATATCAGTGCTTGTCTGATGATGCGTGGGAGCAGATCAAACCCGCAAGCGCTTCACTGATTTTTATTGACGGTGATCACGCGTACGATCAGGTCGTTTCAGATTTTAATCACTATCGAAATCTGTTGGCACCGGGCGGCTGTATGGTCTTTCACGACTACGGTTATGGTTCGCACAACGGTCAGCCTGATGTTGTACCCGGCGTGCGTCCCGCAATGCACGAACATGTGATCCCCCACCCCGACTTCACACCTTTGCTACTTGGCCACACCCTTTTCGCATTGATGAAGTTATAATACTCTGCTCAGTTGTGAATTTCATTGATAATTCTCGTTTACTTACAGATCCTCATCACATATTTCCGAACCGCGATGCCATTTTCAGAACCTCGTCGCCCCTTTCCGAACCGCGACCGTGAGGGAGTGGCCAAATCTCACATCAACAGTTACTTAGCAGCGCTTTTTTGCGGATCACACCCGACATACCCGGATAAGGATGCATCCAACCCTTTCCGAACCGCTCCGCCTGTTTCCGAACCGCGCCCGTGAGGAAGCGGCCAAATCACTCATCTAAGGAAGATCGTGTCCTGATCATCCCACACACATTGCCAGAAAACCGGAGTTGACACTGCCACTTAAACACCCTACCATATACCAAACTACGTTGTGGGATACTGTTGTCGTATTTACTTGGTTAATCGTTATTAAGTAGTATAGATATGACTTTCAAATACCCTGATTCTAACGTCGTTCTTTTCGGCGCTGGAGCAAGTGCTTTCGGTTCGGGAGTTCGCCCAAAAAATCCTCCACTGGGGGACAAACTTTTCTCTGAACTAGATAAGTTATTCCCTGAATTTTGGGGAAACATATCTCTTGGTGTTCAGGATCGATTCCACTCCAATTTTGAGGAGGCAATGGGCTATATCTGGGATACGTACCCCAATGCTGTGCAGCCACCTGTTCAAGGTATCCCATCACCGTACGATCTAATGCGAATACTAGCGATCTTCTTCCTCCAATTTGAACCTGATGGAACAAGATCAGATTTATATCTGAAATTTACATCTTTGATGTTCAAAGCTCAGAAATTGGATAAGGTGCGAATTGTGACATTAAACTACGAAAATCTCATTGAGTACGCACTGGCGGCCATCGGTCAACCATTCCGAGTACTCAGACCCCACGGCGCTGTCCACTGGTGGGTTCAACGTCCTACACTAAAAACAGATAATGGGCGCGCATTAGGTGCGGGTCTCAACATAATTGGCAAGGTTAAGAATATTGATCGAAGAACTGTTCGAAAACGTATGACTGAAGAAGGAAAATACCCTTCAATGGCCATGTATATGCCGAGCAAAAGGACGCAGGTTGGACAAAGACATCTGATCTCTCATCAAATACGATTCAAAAGTGCTGTTATGACGGCGAATAAAGTTGCGATTATCGGCGCGCGTCCCAATCCAGCAGATGAACACATTTGGGGCGTACTCGCACAAGTACCAGGTACTCTCTATTACGTAGGAGATCAAGGTCCGTTTGATGAATGGAGTAACGAATACCGACCAAGTTCGGAATCTATATGGCTTGGTTCAACGTTTGAAGAAAGTATAAGCGATTTAGTTGATGAGTTGTAAGAGGTCAAACAATTCTCCACTTGTCATACCCAATGGCCCGTTGGCTTATTTAATCACTTTTCCGACTTATGGCACATGGCTTCATGGGGATCAACGCGGCTCGGTGGACCGCAATAATAACATACCCGGTACACCCATGTTACTGCCAAACAAGGCAAGGCTACAACACGAGCAAAACAACCAACACAACAAATCGATACTGTTGAACACCCTCGCCCGTAAAGTGGTCCATAAAACGATACTCCATGTATCCGAATATCGAGGGTGGACAGTGCATGCAATCAATGTTCGCTCGAACCATGTACACATAGTAGTTTCTGTAGACAAAACCCCGGAACGTGTAATGAATGATCTCAAATCGTGGTGTTCAAGAAAACTCGTCGAAGAAGGGCTATTCCCATCCGGGAAGCGTATCTGGGTTCGACATGGAAGTACGCGATATTTATGGAAACCACAACATTTGGACGCAGCCTGTAGCTATGTAGCGGAAGGGCAAGGTGTTGATCTGCCAGGAGCCGAGTGATTTGGCCGCTTCCTCACGGGCGCGGTTCGGAATGCGAGTATCCATTTCTTGATCCTGACAATTTGAAACGGTTCGGAATATTTTCATCAACATTCGGCGCACTCTTACATTCGTAGTTCGGATTAGTATCGTGGAATTTTGGCCGCTTCCTCACGGGCGCGGTTCGGAAATAAGTGGGCGGCTTCATAACAGGGTGGATGCGAAAAAAACTGGGCCCCTCCCACACAGTCGGCGATCGAAAAATCGTATCGGATCATGCATTTCACGACAGCCGTTTGCGAAGCATGTCCAGCAGTTCGCCCATACGTTGTATGTAGGTGTGTTCCTTGAGGGTGCGGCGGTATCCCGCGGCGGCAATGGCTAAGCGTTTCTTGTCGTGTTTGAGATAATAGTGAAGTTTTTCAATGCATTCGTCGTCGCTGCAATAAGTGACAACTTCCTCACCCGGGATAAACATTTCGTGTAAATTGTCTTTATTCTCAGTGAATAAACACGTTTCCACACCGGTGGCTTCGTAGAGCCTCATGTTGTTGGCAAAGTTTGTCGTCACTTTCCCCCCAATGTCGATGTGGGCGTGTCGATTCAACGTAATACGCGACCGCCGCAACACTTCATACATGCTCAGCCCCCACACCGATCCGCGATGATATTTACGAACCAACGACATCGACTCCGTTTTCTCTGCCCCGTAGCCAAAAATATCGACATCCACCCTCTTGAGAATTTTTTCGAGCCACGCGATGCGGTCGGGATGCGACGGTGCGAACCCACCCACAAACGAAACGTCATAGCAATGTTTCACAGAAGATAGTTTTTCGAGCACGCGATCATCAAACGCCAGCTTCAGATACTCGCCGCGTTCGCCCTGCTGATGAAAAAAATCCACCAGCGGTGGATAGGATGAAAACATGACATCATATGGCGCATAGGTACGATCCTTAGGCAAGGGTGACGCAACCTGACCGGCGATCAATTGAACCTGCGACTTCACGTCCGCCAAAAAACCATCCCCCAGCGGATTCCACTCAAACAGATAAAGCACATCCGGTTCGTAATGTTTTATCTGAGCCGCGACAATCTGACGCCGACGGTCGTGAATGTTTTCAATCAGATGTAAATCCTGCTCCTCAGCCCAACGCTCCTGCAATACATCTGCGTTGACGATCACGTCCCACGTGTCGCAGCCCAATCGACGCAGGCTGTCTGAATAAGCATCACCCACACCGAAAGACGTATCAAAAATACGTCGGTGCTGCTGCGCATATTCCAAGCCGGATAATGTTGAATCCTGGCTATACAGATCGTTTAGAAATTCCGGGTAATAGGTATGGACGAATAAGATGGTCGGGGTCATGACGATCATCGCCTTGTAACAGTTCGCGAAGCAAAACGTACGGTTGGATTATAACCGGCGGATGATCAGGCGGCAACGGTTTGATGAGGCCTCAGCATTTTATCCAGTTGACCCCGCTCCATTAACGATTGCAGCCTGGGGGTGCGACGATACCGATCGCATCGCCAGTCCGCCGGTGTGATCCCGGCAGCCAACATGGCGATGCGAAGTTGACGGATACCCCGCGAAAGCGTCCAACGGAATTTCAAATCGGGAATCAAATCATTCAATTTGGTTCCGTCCACACGATAACTTTGTGGGTCGAAAACGTCCTCCGTCGTCGAACGTGTACAGTGTGGAATTTCTTCCGCCACCGCATCGGCCACTTCGATCACACGATAATTTTCTCCGGTCTGTACGACATTGAAAATTTCATTTCGTACGCGTCGGTCCGACAGCGACAAAATGGCTGCGAACACCCGCGCGACGTCCTCCACATGTACGAATGGCCGCCATGCACGACCGGCTGTTTTCATAATCACGCGACCTCGGCTGATTCCCGAACCCACAAAATCGTTGACCACCAGGTCCAGACGCAAACGCGGCGAGACGCCATACACCGTTGCGTTGCGCAGAAAAACCGGCGTGAAGGTTGAGTCGGCCATCTTCGACAACTCTTTTTCGCATTGAAGTTTGGAAGCGGCGTAGGCTGTGACGGGTTGCGTGTCGCTTTTTTCGTTGAGTAAGTCGCCGCCGCCTCGACCATAGGCAGCGCACGACGAAGCAAAGATAAACCGTGACACCTGCGCCTGCTTGCAACAGTGCGCTAATCGCATCGTCGTCTCGTAATTGATTTGTTCAACCAGCGCAGGGTTCAGGTCCGAGCCCGAACTTTCCGCCAACGCCGCGAGGTGAATCACCGCATCGAAACTGAGTAGGTCCGTAAACTCCACATCGCGGAGGTCTATATCGTAAGAAGGAACAGCCTCCTGTACCCGGCCGAAATCACAACCACGAAATAAATCGCAGTCCAAACCGGACACGTCATAACGTGCATGACGCAACACTCCCGTAAGTACCGACCCGATGTAACCGCGATGTCCTGTGACTAATACTCTCATAATTTTTCCCGACATCGCAACCTTAGTACGCGTCCATCATTTTATCGGCGCGCACATCGACACTGCTTGATGCGATATAGTTCACTTTATTTGTAACTCGTGATGCAAAATGAAGCGGGAATAAATCTTTATTAAACGCACATGTGAATTACTCGTTGTGATATGAATGTGAAATGTAAGTGGTTATGGTTTCAATGCTGATATGAACGATCGATAGAGTATATACTTAATGAAACGCGAAAAAAACACGCAAACGATTCTCGCTATGAACTACTTAATTTTTTTCTTTCGTTGAAGGTTCCAG
>CBDTZI010000261.1:0-5445 GCA_965364865.1 uncultured bacterium
GATTTAATATCGAGATCAGCCGCAAGCTCAGTAACGACATGAAATCGATGCAGCATCTGGCTCATCAGTTGATCGATTTGTTGGTCGAGCGCCGCAGAAGGGAATGTTTATCTGATCTGCTCGAAGTGATGATCGGCGTCTGTTCAGGTGCGATCGCCGAAGAGTTCATTACGAAGATGATCAGCAATACGAGACATCAACAGGAGTCGGATAACAAGTTAAAAGCTGCGAAGCGCAAACGGAAGACAAGCAAATCCGATAAATCGAAGCGTGCAAAGGGGGTGACCTAGATGGCCAGGAAATTCAAAAAATTCAAACAAATCAAGAGGATCAAGAGAAAGTATAAGCCCGTCGTGGTTCAAAGTTGTGGTGGCGGCTACACCATTAAGATACCGAATAAAGTTCGCGCGGATAACGAATCGATGCGGGCGCTGGCCCATCATCTTGTCGATTATGCCGCCGACCACGGTTTGTCGGAAGGATTGACGGACATGGTAACGTGTATTCTGGAGATTTCGGGCGAGAAGATTATGAGTTTTTTTGTGGGCAATCTGATTACCGAGGCACTCAGCCCATTGGACAAGGAGAAAAAATTAACAGCCGTGATCACAAAACCCAAACGGGCAAAGTCGAAACGTGCGAAGTCGAGTCGTGCAAATACAAAAAGCGTAAAGTTGAAAGCATAATCATCACGCCACCGCGGGGATGCGCCTTTGCGTATCCCTACGGGTAAGCGCGTGGGAGGGGGCCACCATCCCCCTTAAAGATGGGAAACCTAAATCGCTGTCAAGGGACGTCAACTTGAAGATGGAAAAATGGTTTTTACAGAGGTTTTCAGATATAGTACGATATGGGAAGCATATATAACCTAGAGGAAACAGATTCCTCTTCATATGAGTAAGGTAGAAAGTGGCAGCAAAACGAGACATCGATAAACTCTGGGATCAGAAAAGCGAAACCATACGTCATTTTCTAGAGGATCATCCTTCGTACGAACAGTTATCAAGTGAAGTTGCCTACATTTTACGCAAGCGAGTCAAAGAAGCTGATATCGAATGTTCGGCTGTTACTCATCGCGCAAAAACACTAAACAGCTCTCTTGAAAAAGTCTCGCTAAAGCACACCGAAAACCCGTTCACAGAAATTACCGACTTGGCTGGCGTTCGTATTGTTTACCTATACAAGAACGACTTCGGTAGAATAGAAAAGATCATTGAGGAAGAATTCAAGATACTGAATAAAGACGACAAACGGGAAGAGCAAGACCCTGATAGATTTGGTTATGACGCTGTGCATTACATCGTTCAGTTGGGTCGTAAATCGTCAGGCGCAAGATACGACGACCTGAAAGAATTTCGTTGTGAAATCCAGGTGCGAACCGTCATGCAAGATGCATGGGCAATCGTTAGCCATCACCTTGTTTACAAACGAGAAGCGGATATTCCGAAACCTCTGATGCGCAATCTTAACACATTATCTGCTGTCTTTGAAAACGCTGATAATCAATTTGATAGCATACGAGTTGAAAGAGAACAATACGTTAAAAAGGTTGAAAAAAGTAGCACCACCGAAGACGATTTTCTGGCTTTAGAAATAAATGTCGATACCGTAGCGGCATTCATAAAGAAGAGATTTCCCGACATTAATTTTTTGGGTAGTGCGGCCCATATTTCTTTCGTATTATCTAATTTAGATAAAGAGCGATACAAGACGCTTCATGACTTTTCCGAGGTTCTACGTCGTACAAAGAAAGCATTCGAAAAATTCAATCGAATTATACAATCACGCCTCACTGCAATCGAAGCTCTTAGCATGTCACTTTCGATCGTTGATAGGCAACACCGCCTCAAAGCAGAGCGGTTGGATCATGTGATTAATGCAATTGAGCAGGTTGAGCATCTTCTCGAAGACTGATTTAGAAAATCATCAATTACTTCGATACGCGACGAAATCCTGCGTGAGTTGTTTGGTGATTTTTCCGGGTTTGCCGTCGCCCACCAGTCGATGATCGATCTCGGTAATGGGCACCACCTCCGCAGCTGTACCGGTCGCGAAACATTCATCCGCGACATAAAGATCATGTCGAATCAATGATTTTTCGTATACGTTAATGCCGCGTTTACGAGCCAGTTCCATCACCAGGCTACGCGTGATGCCGTCCAAAATGCCTTCCGATGTTGGCGGGGTGAAAATCTCACCGTCGCGCACTAAGAAAAGATTATCCCCCGTACACTCACAAACGTTACCCTGAAACGTCAACATAATCGCTTCATCTGCACCGGCGTCGCGGGCTTCGAGCTTAGCCATGACGTTATTAATATAGTTGAGCGATTTAACTCGCGGACTCGTGCTGTTGGGGTGGTTACGCGTGATTGAAGAAACCACACATCGCAAACCTCGTATATAAGCTTCGGGTGGATAGAGAGAAATCTTATCCGCAATCACCACCAGCTTCGGGTCCGCGGTGTAGACCACAGAAATGCCCAGCGATCCCACGCCGCGCGTTAAAATCAATCGAATATAGCCATCCGCGGTAATGTTGTTCGCAGCCATCGTATCGTACATGGCCTTGCTGATTTGATCGCCCGTCATGGGCACCTCAAGACGAATCCCTTTGGCGGATTCAAAAAACCGCTTGATGTGTTCTTTTTCCTTGAATATTTTGCCGCCGTAGATGCGGATGCCCTCGAAGATGCCGTCACCATAGAGCAGGCCGTGATCAAACACGCTGACTTTGGCGTCGCACACATCCACCAGGCTATCGCCCATCCACACCTTCAAATCGGGATTGGGTGCAAACGGATTATCAGAATTCGACATTGAATTTACCTCAAGAGTCGCAGTGCTCACGAACCACCTCCTCTGCGGCCTGGGCAGATTGACCCTGGCCGGAGTCGTTAGAAATCTCACGCAATACGCCTTCGCTCAACATTAAGCGACGATGGGCTAAGGAGGCGACTTTTTCGTCGTGCGTGACCATCACAATGGTCTGACCGGCTCGATTTAGTCGGCTCAGCAGATTCAAAATACCGCCCCCGATCTCAGTATCCAGATTACCCGTAGGCTCGTCCGCAAGCAAGAGCGAAGGGCTGTTGATCAACGCTCGGGCGATCGTCACACGCTGCCTTTCACCCCCGGAAAGCTCGTTTGGGCGGTGTTTAAGGCGATCCGACAGCCCCACATGCTCCAGCATGTCCATCGCGTCCTTTTTCGCCTGGTGGCGGGCGGACCACCATCCAGAGACCGAATAGCCGATCATCCGGGCCATCAAAACGTTCTCCAGCACGTTGAGTTCCGGAAGTAGATGATAAAATTGAAAAACGAATCCGACGGTATTATTTCTGTATTGTTGGCGGTAACGGTCAGGCCTCTCGAAGAGATTTTCGCCGCGAAATTCCACCACACCCTTATCGGGAATGTCCAGCGCACCCAGAATATGAAGCAGCGTGCTTTTGCCCGAGCCGCTGGAACCCATGATGACCAGAAATTCACCCTCCGACACGCTCATCGATGCCCCGCGCAATACCTTCACCTCAGACCGCCCCATCATGAAGGTCTTGTGTACGCCCGATGCGTTGATAAGCGTTTTAGGATTCATAGCTTCTGATCACTTTTGACGTTACTCATAACGAAGCGCGTTGACCGGCCAAATTTTTCCCGCGATGTAAGCCGGGATGATCGAACCCAACATCGAAGACAACACGGCGAAGATCGCGATCCAGATCGCATCCGCCCGCTTGACGACCTCGGGAATTTTATCAAACGAATAGACGTCGGGACTCCACACCCGCAGCTGCGGATTAATGCTGGCGAGTAAATCCTGAATGTCGTTAATGTTCCAGACGAATGCGCAACCGATCGCGATTCCAAGAATGGAGCCAAACACACCGACCGCTGCGGCGTAGGCGATGAACATGGTGGCGACCCCTTTACCCGAAGCACCGAGTGCTTTGAGAATGCCGATGTCTCGCGTTTTCTTTTCCACGATCATGTAAAAAATACAGCCGATCAACACGATGGCCACCATGGAAATCAGCGAAAACAAAATCGTGACCAGCACTTTTTCTTTTTCCACAGCCGCGATAAACGAGCGCTGCAAATCTTCCCAGGTGTACGCCTCGACAAAACTGATCGCTCGGATGTCATAATCCGTTAACTCGCTCGCAATGCTCAGCGTAAACGTCGACCAGGCTTTGTTAATGTTGTCGCGGGCGTCGTTGAGATTCGCCCCGTCGTGCAATGCAATTAACAATTGAGAAGCGCGAGGCTTGGTGAGACCGCCGCCGACTCTGGGCTGTGGGTCCATGGCCAGCTTGTGTTGCAGCATGTCAAAATCGACGTACACGCTCATGCGATCGATCTCGAAAATTCCGGTGCGCGAATCGTCTACGTACCGCATGGGAACCACCACGGGTGGCTCACCCTTGGGGTTGCCGCTGGGACTCAGGGGTAATAGCGACAAGGCGATGTCGGCGCCGCGAGCGATCACACGGTCAAAATTCCCGTCCACACGTCGCGTGTTGAGTAGATCACATCCCACAATGATGCCGTGTTTTTCAGGCCCCTCATAGGTTGGCTCACCACCGCCCAGGGCGTATACCCGCTCGCCAGCAATCATCGAACCCATGTCCGGAAAAAACGCATGTACATAAGGCTGACGATCAAAATCGGCGATGGCTTTAAGGTCGGTTTCAGCTTCTCGCCATTTTTTATTCGCGTCTTCATACGCTTTGGGCAAGGTTACCTTGCCTTCGTCGTCGACGCCCGCAACCGGCATCGATTGTTTACCCAGCCGCGTGGTGCCCGGATAATATCTTTCATAGTGAAGCCCGGCCTTGAAGCCATTGGCTTGAACGTATTCGGATAATCGAATGCCCGCGACGTGGGCGGGTTTGGTGTAGGTGGATTGGGGTACGCGAAAAATGCCGTAGGTGTAAATCAACGGAGTGGAAACTTTGACGACATCCGCCAGGCCATTTTTTTCGTCGGCCATGTACTTCTGAAATTCTTCGTAAAAAGGAAATCCCTGGGCGGTTCCGCAATCCAGGACGATTTCACTCAGCAGACCGCGTGAACGCTCGCGGATCGTATCTAAAAAACCGCCCATCACGCTCATTACCACCAGCACCATGGCTACGCATAGCATGACGCTGGCGATTCCGAAGAACGCGATCAACTTGGTATTCAAATATCGCCAGGCAAAAAACCACTTATACATAATTTAGAATTCTGAAGTTAGAATATAGAAAAAAGTTTCCATAACATCTCTTACGATCCTTCGATAGACAGACCTACAGACTTCTCCGCACTTTTCGCGGGTCGTTGCAGGGGAAACAAAATCACGTCGCGAATGCTCGGGCTGTCTGTCAGCAACATCACCAGCCGATCAATGCCCACGCCCAGGCCGCCCGCCGGAGGCATGCCGTATTCCAGCGCGGTGACAAA
>CBDTZI010000262.1:0-5436 GCA_965364865.1 uncultured bacterium
TGGCGGGTTTGACGTTTACGCCGGATGTATTTGCGTGTGGTGTCGATATCGTGGGGCCGAGTAATCTGATCACGTTTCAAAAGAACATTCCGCCTTATTGGAAGCCGATCGAAACCATTCTGTGGGACCGCGTTGGCCACCCGGAAAAGGATGTAGAATTTCTCAGATCTCGTTCACCGCTGTTTCATGTCGATCGTATTTGCAAACCGTTACTCATCGCTCAAGGTAAAAACGATCCACGTGTGAAAGTTTCCGAGTCATTGCAGATTGTTAAAGCGATGAGGCGGGCGGGCAAGGAAGTGCAGTACGAAGAATACGCCGACGAGGGTCACGGATTTGCTCGACCTGAAAACCGACTTGATTTCTACGCCAAAGCCGAAAAATTCCTCGCCAAGCATCTGGGCGGACGTTACGAAGATTAGCGACTCAAAAGACTATTTATTTTGTTACACTGAATAATTCACAGGGCGGCTCAGCAGGATGGTCGCCTTAATTTATTTGTATATCCATGCCCATTGCGACGACGCGATCATCTTACGATAATCGTAACCATGTCAGACCGTACCGCTCAACAGATTGAACGTTTGCGCGAAGAAATTCGCGGTCACGATCACGCCTATTATGTGCAGGCCAGGCCCGCGATCAACGACCGTGAATACGATCGGCTGATGAAGGCGTTGATCGAGCTTGAACAGCAACACCCGGAATGTGTCACGTACGATTCGCCAACGCAGCGGGTGGGCGGTCAGCCCATCGATGGTTTTGAGCACATCACCCATACGATTCCCATGCTGTCAATCAATAACACATACGACGCTCAGCAGCTTCGCGATTTTGATCAACGGGTAGCTAAGGGATTGGACGGCGAGAAATACAAGTATCTGGTCGATCCCAAAATCGACGGGGTCGCGGTCTCGCTGCGATATGAGAAGGGTTCGCTGGTGTTAGCAGCTACACGCGGCGATGGAACCGTGGGCGATGATATTACCAACAACGCACGGACGATACGATCCATTCCGTTAAAATTGACCGGTGAAAATGTTCCTGAAATCGTGGAAGTTCGCGGTGAGATTTATTGGCCTACCCAGGATTTTAATCAATTTAATCAACAGCGTGAAAAAGATGGCGAACCCACTTTTGCCAATCCCCGCAATGCGACAGCGGGTTCATTAAAACAGCTTGATCCCGTCAAGTTACAGGGTCGAGGATTGCAATTTATTGCTCACGGCTTTGGCCAGATTGAACCGTTAACAATCGATTCGACGTCAACCTTGTTTGATCAGTTTCAACAGTGGGGCATACCCGTCAGTACCCATCGCAAAATGTATTCTTCCATTGAGCCGCTGATTAACGAGCTAGCTGCGTGGCAGGAAAAGCGAAGCGAGTATGGCTACGAAACCGACGGGTTGGTGGTGAAGGTCGACGCGTTTGATCAGCGTGATGCGCTGGGGACGACCAGTAAACATCCCCGCTGGTGCATTGCCTATAAGTTTGAAGCCGAGCGGGCGGAGACGAAATTGCTGGAGGTCGATTTTCAGGTGGGGAAACTCGGTACGATTACGCCGCGTGCGGTGATGGAGCCGGTGCAACTTTCGGGCACGGTCGTACAACATGCCTCGCTGCACAATTTTGATCAGGTGGATCGGTTGGATGTTCGTGTGGGTGATACGGTGATCGTTGAAAAAGCGGGCGAGATCATTCCGCAGGTGATCGAAGTGGTGTTGTCCAAACGCCCGAAAAATGCGAAACCGTTGAAGAGGCCTACTTCTTGTCCGGTGTGCGAGGGCGACGTCGAGCAGGACGAAGGGGGCGTTTATCTTAGATGTATCAATCCGTCGTGTCCTGCGCAGTTGAAGGAGCGGTTGATTCACTTCGCCGGTCGCAACCAGATGGACATCGAAGGTGCGGGTCAGGTGTTGATCGAGACGCTGGTGGACGAGGGTTTTATCAAAGACTTCGCCGATCTCTATCAACTTCATGATCAACGGGAAAAACTCATCAACTTGGAACGCATGGGTGAAAAAAGCGTGGACAATCTGTTGGATGGGATCGAAGCCAGCAAAAAACAACCACTTGCGAGATTGTTGGCTGCGTTAAACATTCGACACGTTGGCAGCAGCACCGCGGAACTGTTAGCTGATCATTTTGGTTCGATGGAATCGCTGCGCGGTGCAGATGAAAAAGCATTAGCTGAGGTAGATGGCGTGGGACCGGAGATGGCCAGCAGCATCGAACACTTTTTCCAGAGCGATAACGGAGCTTCGGTCGTGGATCGGTTAGCCGCTTTCAATCTCAATATGACTCAGCCGAAACGCAAACGGTCCGCGGATAGTCCTGTGACCGGAAAAACGGTGGTGTTTACCGGCGCGATGGTATTGTTGGGTCGCAAGGAAGCGCAGGATCTGGTGAAACAACTGGGTGGCAAAGCTTCGGGCAGCGTGAGCAGTAAAACCGATCTGTTAGTATACGGCGAATCAGCCGGTTCCAAGCTGGAAAAGGCCAAAAAGCTCGGCGTCAAGACCATGACCGAAAAAGAATTTTTGAAATTGGTCGGAAAATGATACAATAGGGGCATGAAGTTCAAACCAACTCAGTTCATTTGGATGAGTTTGCATAAGCCGATTTTTGGCACAATAGTAATTCCCGAAGACACCTCCATAGATCCGAAGCTTTTTCCCGAAGAAGATTATCCGATATCTTGTGCGAAATGTGTATATCTATTATGTGGATTGGATGACGGACTTTGTCCTGAGTGTGGTACTCCATTTGAAAGAGGAAAATTATTGATTACTCAATATTTGTTATATCCTTGGGTAATCCCATTGAAAAAATCACGTGTTAAAAAAATTAGTTTTATTATTGGTGTTCTTGGATTTCTGCTGGTAGGTATTTCTATTTGTGGAACGTTGCTATCTATATTCACGACTCAATCATCACCGAATCCCGCAACCGTGAATACTGTATTATTGAATGTGCAAACGTATATGTATGTGGGTCGTGTGGGATTATTTGTAATAGGGGCAGCGGTTATATCTCACCTAGCAATGTTACTTTGTTATGTAATGTACTTGCGAAAAATTAAAGAAAAGAGACGTTTTGTGCGAGATGCGGTTATTCAGATACTTGATAACGTTAATCAACAGGTCGATCAATAAGAATAACTACCTCGCTTAAAATATCTTTAGATTTGGAAAACGAATCTACATCATTACGTTTTAGATGTTCGATCAATTCCGTTAATTTCATTGAAATGGATTGTGTGGCGGGTTTGTATACTCGCTGGAAATATCGTAATGCGGATTCGTAAGTATGGATTGCGTCGCAGATAATAGGCTGCGGGTTAAATCCGTCTGTTTGCATGCGTGAGATGATCTCATCCATCGCGCCCGGGCCGGTGACGACGTTAAACCGATCGGATAATCCGTTAGACAATATCTGACGCGCGTGATCCATCGCCACATCGAACAATTCGTTCGGATCGGGTGTGACCGGTTCGATTTTTTCCAACACATACAACTGCAACGGCGGACGATCCAGCAGAACATCACGCCGCACGCCATGCTCATCACCCTGTCCAAAAACATCGCCTGAAAAACCGACGCCCTCATCGCAGGATTTCGTGATCACTCCCCATAACATTCGGGCATCACCATTCCACCCCCGCCACGCAAGCACAGGCTGATCATTTTCCAACGCTCGGAGAATCAAGGGTCGATAACTGGCGTCAAAATGCTGCAAAAACTCATCCGCATGCTGTAGCCCGATCGCTGCTTTGGGAGGATGAATCGCCCGCACGGTGATCCCGAAAAGCTGAGTTCCATCCGGTAAAAACGCGTCGCGTGCATAGCTAAGCCAATGATCGGGATTGGGTTCATCCGTCACGGCACAGACCAACCACGACAAACCCATCGCGGCATTGAGGTCATCCAGGACCGCTTGCCCGCCTGCTCCGCGAACGATTGACCGAAGCGCGAGCGACAGCGTGAAAGGCTGAAATGATTGTAATTTTGAAGTCGAACGACTCATAACCTGTTCCATCCTGGCCTCTCATTCTCCCTGTTCGTACACACGCTCAAACATACGTCAGTGTAGACATCCCGTTGATCGCCGCAAGCGGTTGTCGTCCTATATCACTATTACAAACGCCGTTATCCATGAAAACCAGAGAAAACCAAACTCAGACGCCGATTTTATTCAGACCATTTACGAAACTTGTATTGTATGATTGACGAAGAGAATAGTAACTCCGGAAAAATCCGTTCCGGTGGAAACCTTAATAGAAGAAGGATCGTTCTACTATGAGTCAGTCATCAAACGCAACAGACCCGATTGTTTCAGAGCTTGTGCTTGAGGATCAATCCTTCGAGGAGATCGTCATACAATTCGTGGAGGGTTTATCCGATCGTGTTCAGTCGATGCAGGATGCGCTGAACACTTCGGATTACGAAGCCCTGCGTGTCGCAGCGCATCAACTCAAAGGTAGCGGTGGGGGATATGGGTATCCCATGCTGACCCATCAAGCTGGTGAACTCGAAAAGCTGGCCAAAGATCATGAACTGGATCAGTGCCTGACGGAGTTTGATAAGCTTAAGGAACTATGTTCACGCGTAGTCGTCAGCGACAAATCATAGACGAAACCACCACGTAAGAACGATATTTTATTTGCACTTCTTTTTTGTGAGTTAAGCCACGGGGCCTGCGGAAAGGACTTCCGGGGAAACCGCTTCAAAACTCTTAAAATTCTTCGCAAACAGATCAGCCAGCTCTTTCGCCTTCGCATCATACGCAGCCGGATCCGACCAGGTGGAGCGCGGCGTTAACACTTCGTTGGGCACATCCGGGCACGATAACGGAATCGAAAGTCCAAACACGGGGTCTTCCACAAACGCTACATTTTCAAGTTGACCGTTCACCGCGGCTTTGACCATTGCGCGAGTGAAATTGAGATTCATCCGCTCACCCACACCGTAACCACCACCGCTCCAGCCTGTATTGACCAACCAGCAGCGTGAATTGTGCTTCGCCAGCTTGTCGCGAAGCATCGTTGCGTATCGTTCGGGTGGAAGGGGTAAAAACGGTGAGCCGAAACAGGTGCTGAACGTCGCCTGTGGTTCGGTGACGCCGCGTTCCGTACCGGCGACCTTGGCGGTATAACCAGACAGGAAGTGATACATCGCTTGTTCCGGCGATAACATGGATATCGGAGGCAGCACGCCGAACGCATCGCACGTTAAAAAGACGACGTTCTTCGGATGGCCACCGATGCTGGGGATCACCGCATTTTCAATGTATTCCAGTGGATAAGCAACGCGTGTGTTTTCGGTGAAGCGAGACGAGGTGAAATCGATTTCGCGGGTGATCTCGTCAATCTCTACATTTTCCAGCACCGACCCGAATTTGATCGCGTTGTAAATCTGCGGCTCATACTCTTTGGAT